>CAYVSH010000032.1:0-24924 GCA_964453625.1 uncultured Chitinophaga sp. | reverse complement strand
TTACCTGATAATAGTAATGGTGCCTTTTTCGGTTATCGTTTCATCGTTATTGTTCACAAACTCAAGCATCCATACATATACACCATTATTCTGTGGCACACCTTTGTATTTACCATCCCATCCTTCACCTTCTTTCCGGGTGTAAAAAATAAGTGAACCTGCACGGTTGAATACAGAAAAACTTTTCAGAGATTTCATTCTTACAAGATATGGTATTGCAAGATCGTTCAGCCCGTCGCCATTTGGTGTAAATGCTGTAGGCAGATAATAGCCGGGCTTTTTAAGTATCTGCATCAAAATAGAATCCACCACAACACAAGTATGAATATCGGTCATTTCAATACGGTAGTCAACATCGTTGCCGTTCGCAAAGAATTGTGTGTACTGCGTATTATAGCTGCTTAGCTGCACCTGTGGTTTCCAAACAGGGCTAAGTCCATTGAGATTTCTTGCATGAATGAATTGAGTACTTCCTTCCGGAACAGTTATCGTTCTGTAGCGGATACCCTGGCCAGCTTTATTCACCTGTACTTTTTTAATCACAGTTTGCGAATCAGCTTCGCAACCCAATGCTTTCAGTTTTAATATTACATCCACTGTACCATCTGTTGTGTAAACAACAGGCGGTGGGTTCTTAACCATATATTGGGGATCACCATTATTGAATTCCCAACTATAGCTAACAAGTGGAGAACCATTCTCGCTGCTGAGATTAAGGAATGTTACCGGCCGGTTGGTACATATTGAGTCGAAAGTAAAGTTTGGTATACCATTGGGCATTACTCTTACAGATCTTGTAAGACTATCCTTGCATCCTGCAACAGTCGTGGTTAATAATTTAGCTGTATATAAACCGGGAAGCCCAAAAGATTTTGTGGCATCCGCTGTTGTTTGTGTGGTAGCATCACTGAATGTCCAGAGATGTGATAAAGGTGTATTATCAGAAACCGTAGAACCATTGGTAAACAGGAATGTACTGCTGCTGATACAACTTGTGTCTTTATCAGGGGTAAAATTTGCTACCGGTAATGGATTTACTATGATTGAAATGATCCTGGTTGAATCTATACAAACACCCTGTGATACTTCTGCCCAATAATCTCCCGGTGCTGTTGGAGTATAGCTGATACCATTTGCTCCGGGTATTGCTGTATTGGTTTCATACCATTGAATATTGCTGACAACATTGCTAAGTGATAAACTGGTAGTTATCGATTCACCAAAGCAATAGTCTTTTCTTCCACTGACAGTGATGGCGGTATCCACAAAGCCTATTGAAACATAAGTAGTATCATATGAAAAACACCCGGTAAGTATATCGGTTGTCTTAACGATATATTCAACAGGTGAACTCTGCGGCCATGCAACCGGGTTTGAAATAAGGGGATTACTGACCTGGTTAGCCGGTGTCCAGTTATACATATATCCAGGTGTACTGGCCCCGCCAATCTGCACACCTGTACCTAACAGGCAAATACTTGCATCTGGTCCTGCATCTGAAACAGGTTTTGGAGCAATACCAATGGTAGCATATAGTGTATCCAGGCATCCAAATCCGGCAAATGGCGTCACAATAACCGGCATAACAGTTCCAACTGTTGGTGCAGGGTTTAATGTCAGGTTTTGAGATGTAGAAATTAACGTGGAAAAAGTGTTATCTGAGAACCATTGGTACGATTGAAACCCAAATGGTGCACTTAAAGTTATCGAATTATCTCCCTGGCATATAGTAGTTCCGGCTATTGCTCCGTTACAGTTGGTGTTTACATCAACATATGCATATCCGAAATGAGCCCCAAGAGTACAATCATTTGTAATAAACTCAAGTTTTATTGTTCTTCCAATAAATGGGGTAAGATTAATAGTTATCGGGGTCCAGTCTTTATAAACCACACCCCCTCCAACAGGAGAAGGCAAAAAACCTGGTAAGGAGGCAGATGCTACAAAATCAAAATCAACACATGGTATCGGCGAACCCGTTGATTGATCTGTTATTCTGGCCCGGAAACGGGGTTGCTGGTAAGATGGGTGATTGGGATCCTGAAGTACAACGGCATAATGAAAAAGCATGGAAAAAACTGTCAGGGTTGAAGGGATTGTATATGTAAAGGATAAGCCTTCTGCTCCTCGTCCGCCTGTACTGTTTCCGAGTTTTACACTAAACCCACTTCCATTCGGGCAAATCTGCGGAAAGTTACCATAAGGATCAATAGTTGCGGTTCTTCCATCAATAATAGTATGCTGGCCCGGAATAGGTGGGGTTGGAAAAAGAACAAGATTACCCGCCACATCTACATTTCCAGCTTCACATGACCATCCTGTAAAATCCCCCAATTCAAAATCAAGATTAGAAGGACATAGCCCTGCCTGTGCTTTTGCGGTATGATTTGCAAAAAACAAAATAAAAAAAACTAATAGTATTTTACAGCACTTGTTAATAAACATGAATCTGATAAGGGGTTGCCAAAATTATTGAATAAACGTATTATTTCTTAATTTATAAATAGAGACTACACCTGACTGGATTGCTGCTCAACACCTTTTATTTCAACCTCTTTTTCCAAACCTATTGCCAAAAAACCATTTTCTTTGCACAACGACTGTCTGCCGCTGAAAGATTTATTCATCTTTAAATTCAAATTCAACTTATGAGTTACATTTCAGAGATCTTTGCCCGCCAGATACTTGATTCAAGAGGCAACCCCACAGTGGAAGTGGATGTATTAACAGATGAAGGAGCATTAGGAAGGGCTGCTGTACCAAGCGGTGCCAGTACCGGTATACATGAAGCAGCAGAACTAAGAGACAACGATAAAAAGAAATATGGTGGGAAAGGTGTTTTAAAAGCTGTAAAAAATGTAAACGAGATCATAGCGCCAGTTTTACTGGGCAATGATGTTGCCGATCAGACTGGTATCGATGAAATGATGATTCAGTTAGATGGCACAGCCAACAAATCTAAGCTGGGCGCCAACGCCATTCTTGCTGTAAGTATGGCCGTTGCCAAAGCTGCGGCAGAAGAAGCCTCACTCCCCTTGTTTCGCTATGTAGGAGGCACAAATGCCAAGACACTACCTATACCTATGATGAATATTTTAAATGGTGGTGCCCATGCTGATAATAAAATAGATTTCCAGGAATTTATGATCATGCCGGTTGGTGCCGAAACATTCGGCGAAGGGCTTCGCTGGGGAGTTGAAATATTTCATGTACTTAAAACGGTTTTGAAGAAAAAGGGATACAGTACCAACGTAGGCGATGAAGGTGGTTTTGCCCCTAACATTCAGAGTAATGAAGAGGCGATTGAAACTGTGCTGACCGCTATTCAGTCAGCAGGATATAAAACAGGTTCCCAGGTCGTTATAGCTATGGATGCTGCAAATAGTGAGCTGTGGGACGGTAAAAAGAAAAAATATGTATTTCATAAGAGCAGCGGTAAAGAAATGACCAGTGAACAATTAGTTAAATATTGGACAAGCTGGGTAAAACAATACCCGATCGTTTCAATAGAAGATGGTATGGCAGAAGACGATTGGAAAGGATGGAAAATGCTGACAGAAGCAGTAGGCGACAAATGCCAGTTGGTGGGTGATGATCTTTTTGTAACCAATGTAACAAGACTACAGGAAGGTATAGATAAAAAAATTGCAAATGGTTTGCTGGTAAAAGTAAACCAGATCGGTACCATTACTGAAACTATCAATGCAGTAACACTGGCACAGCATAATGGCTATAACACCATCATGAGTCATCGTAGCGGCGAAACAGAGGACAATACAATTGCAGACTTAGCCGTTGCTTTAAATTGCGGGCAAATAAAAACAGGCTCAGCCAGCCGTTCTGATCGCATGGCCAAGTATAACCAGCTTATCCGCATTGAAGAAATATTAGGCGGCTCAGCGGTATATCCGAAAGGAAAGATTAAATTTGGAAAATAAATCTGAAGTCTGAGGTCAGAAGTCTGATCAATAGTGTTCAGACCTCTGACTTCATGTTTCTGACTTCAATACTCCGATATTATGAAACTACTAACCCATATCCCTTCTTTTCTCAAGAATAAATATTTCTTATCCCTCACAGTTTTTGGTCTTTTTATCCTTTTCCTGGGTAAAAACGATTTGTTTGACCAGCTTGACCGGCGTAAAGAATTACGGGAACTGGAGCAAAGCAAAGCTCATTATACCCGTGAAATAGCGACAGAACGTAAAGAATTAGAAGCACTTAAGAACAATCCTGCTACACTCGAAAAATATGCCCGGGAAAAATACTTCATGAAAAGGGATAATGAAGAGATATTTCTGATATCGGAAAAACCCGATAATGCAAAGAATTAGTATTTCATACACAATAACACCGGTCTGCACCCGTTTACATAACGGACATTTTTAATATCACAGCTACCAAGGACATTAACATCTGATTTCTGGACAAATTAACCGGTTGCCAATGACCAACTTTACTCCCGAGGACCTTTTGATGTATTTGTACAAAGAAACCTCTGCTGAACAAACTACAGCGATTGAAAATGCTTTGCAAAAAGACTGGACACTTCGTGAAAAACTCCAGGTCTTAAAAGCATCTATGCAAAGACTGGATAAGATTACAGTTTCTCCCCGAACAGAAGTAGTACTGAATGTGCTGAATCATGCAAGGGAAAATTCTGTAGAACAGGTTCAGTAAACAACACACACAAACTTATTCGGCATCCTTGTAATTTATTACAGGATGCTTTTTTATTTCCCTCCCGTAGTTTTCGTTTTTCACTTAAGTTTCAGAGAATAAATTAGCGAAGTATGATTATCTCTTTATACATACCTCAGTATCTTGCAACATGACCCGTAAAGAACGTTACAAATTCATAATTGAATATTTTGAAAAGAATATGCCGGTAGCGGAAACAGAGCTGGAGTTTAATGATCCTTACCAGCTGCTTGTTGCTGTTATACTATCAGCACAATGTACAGATAAACGGGTCAATCTGACCACACCTGCCATCTTTAAAAAATACCCGGATGTTGAATCACTAAGCAAAACCAGTATTGATGAATTATTTCCGCTGATCAGAAGCATATCTTATCCAAACAACAAAACGAAACACTTGATCGGGATGGCCCAAAAGGTGGTTAATGATTTCAATGGTAAAATCCCGATGACGGTGGATGAACTGGTTCAGCTTCCCGGAGTTGGAAGAAAAACAGCAAACGTTATAACCTCCGTTGTTGATAAACAACCCAACATGGCAGTGGATACACATGTGTTCAGGGTTAGTAAACGATTGGGGTTGGTGCCTAAAACCGCCTCTACCCCTTTGGCTGTAGAAAAAATACTTGTAAAAAATATTCCTGAGTCGCTAATACACAAGGCCCATCACTGGCTTATACTCCATGGCCGCTATACTTGCCTGGCCCGTAATCCCAAATGCTCTGAATGCGGACTAAAATTAATTTGCCATTATTATTCCGGAAAAACCGGTGTTTAAGTTTTGACCCTTCATAATATTTTATATTTTTATAGCCTTATTTCCATGATTCAATCCTGTGCCAAAGCTCCGTTTTAATTCACATGAAACTAAAAAGATTGAACATGAGAAAATTATTGGTATTGCTGCTGTTGACGAGTGCAGTATTTAATCCCCCCCTTAAGGCACAGTATTATTATTACAACGACAGGTATTACGATAACGATGTAGTATTTGAATTAGGTGCTACAGGTGGAGTAATGAATGCCCTAACTGACCTTGGCGGAAAAAAAGGGATTGGCAAAAACTTCATTAAAGACCTTCGTTGGGCTACTGCCAGACCAAGTTATGGTTTTTATGTAATGGGTATGTACAAAGGGCTTATCGGTCTTCGTCTTGAGGGAACTTTTGGAGAAGTAACCGGTTATGATAGTATTTTGAAAAATGTAGCACCCTCTACTTTTGGCCGCTACGAAAGGAACCTTAGTTTTAAAAGTAAGATCAATGAATTCCAACTTGCATTGGAGTTTCATCCCATTGCTTTATTTAATTACGAGGATAACCCACCCCCTTATTCGCCCTATGCAATTGTTGGTGTAGGTCGCTATTCATTTGACCCACAGGCAAAACTGAATGGACAGTGGTATGCCCTTCAACCGCTTAGAACCGAAGGACAGGGCTTCCGGGAATATAAAGACAGGCTTCCATATGAATTAAGCCAGTTCAACATTGCAGCTGGTTTAGGATTGCGATATGAGATTAATTCTCTATTTAGTGCAAGGCTCGAATTTGTACATCGTTTTTTACAAACCGATTATTTAGATGATGTAAGTACAAAATATATTGACCCATCTTTGTTCCCTAACTATTTGCCGGTCAACCTTGCAGCAATAGCTCAACAACTATACAGCCGTAGAAACGAACTAAACCCATCAGATGACACGAAAATTGGTGAACAACGGGGTGATCCTAAAGAAAACGATGCCTTTTTCACTATTCAATTAAAGATTGGTGTGACACTCGGAAGGCAAAAAAGATAATTAATCTGTCTTAATAACTGAATCCTGCTACAAGCAGGATTTTTTTATGCCACATCATAAATTATTTGTTATGAGCATATTCCATCACTTTGTATAACAGTTCTATAACCAGCAGTTATTCGTTAATTTTACGAAAGGCTCAGGGATCAGTTTAGCAAACCGAAACAGTTAATAACTTTTATGAAAGATTGAACTATGCAAAACGGGAACCTGTATTTCAATGAATCTTCATTTAACAGCCGACTTAGCTTCAAACCTTTGGTCATGTCCCTGAAAAAAAATATCGGGGAAGGCAACCCCGGTATGAAAAAGCTATACGGTCAGGTTGTAAATCAATTTGAATCACACCCCGAATTACTGGAAGTGATCAATGATATTTCCCTTGTGAGACAACATAGTGAGCTGATCGAAGAGTTATTATCCGCTGTTTTTCCACCAACCACATCCAACTATATGTATGGTGTGCTGGTTCCTTTTAAAAATGAAGCTGTATATGGGTCGCCATTATTTAAAACGCTATTGACAAAACCCGGCACCAATGAAGTAGTAATTCCTGAAAGCCCGGAAATCAATGAAATAGGTCACGATAAATTACACCTGGCATATGGTCTTATTCTAAAAAAGTATCTTGGTTTTAATCATACGCTTACATCCCGTTATGTATATTCTGTAAAAAATCCAGAAACAGATTTGATCCGCTATATGGAGACAAGGATTGACGCCCGGTTTATTGACGTTAAACCTGTTGGCGAGATGCCCAAAATGCCCGATAGCATTGTAGATCCGGCATCCAACCGTATTATGACCATTACAGAATTAATGGAGCATATTCCGCTGGATCAATTTGTCTTTGAAGGAGTGGCCGTTATTCGAATTAATGATATGACAGAACAGGAAGTGATCACTAAAATGAAAAACCGGTTGCTTCATAATTCAATTGCTGATGAAACGGTGTACCTGGAACTGGAAGAACATATCCGTTCGTTGATTGGCTTGAAGGATGTAACGATTGGAGTAACCCCTTTCTTTAAAATAAACGGACATTATGTTTATTCTGAAATACATAATAGTAATAGCTTACTCTTCCGGAATATGGAAGCAGCTGCTGCTAAAGATGAGATAAGTGATTATTGTAAATTGCTTTTCAGGGATAGCGACCAACCACTTCTTTTTGAAACACTGACCAATGAACTCTTATCCGAAGTTCAATGCCTGCAGCATTATTATAAATGTGGTGCGGAAAGCCTTATCATTTGCCCATTGAAACTGCAAAACGATATGATCGGTATGCTGGAAATAATTGCAAAAGAGCCTGGATATTTACAACCACAGCATATCAGTAAAATAGAAAATGCAATACCCCTGTTTACCATCGGACTTGAAAAAAGCCTTGAACTGCTAAATAATCATGTAGACCAGGTAATCAAGAAAAAATTTACAGCAGTTCAGCCATCTGTAGAGTGGAAGTTTACAGAAACATCATTGAACTTTATTGTACAACAACTTAAGCAAAAAGAAGCAGGTGTTGAAAGGATTGCTTTCCCAAATGTTTATCCACTGTACAGCGCTATAGATATCCGCAACTCATCTACTGAAAGATCCAAAGCGATAAAAGCTGATATTGTTGAGCAGCTTGAGCTGGCTCAAAAAGCAGTAAAGTCAGCACAAGCCGTTATCACTTTTCCTTTATTGCAGGAAATCGAATTCAAAATTGAAAAATACATCAAGGCGGCATCTGATGTATTGCAGTCTGATGAAGAGATCATCATACAAGATTTTTTTACCGGAGAGGTTGCTTCAGCATTCAACCACTTACGAAATACTGAAGCTTCGATAAAAAAAGAGATGGATGACTATTTTGATGCACTTGATCCTGCAACAGGTATGCGGTATAATCATAGGAAAAAATATGAGCAAAGCATTACCCGTATCAATGAAACACTTTCGCATTTCATAGATAAAGAACAGCATGCTGCTCAAAAAGTATATCCGCATTATTTTGAAAGATTTGTGACCGATGGGGTGGAATTCAATATATATGTAGGCCAATCCATTTCACCCCGCAAAAAATTTGATGAAATTTATCTTAGAAATCTCCGCATGTGGCAGATCAGTGTGATGGCCAAAGCGGCAAGAATGACCTACGAACTGGAAACAGAATTAGTACACAGGTTAAGGACAACACAACTTATACTTTCTCATAGTCAACCCTTATCGATTCTTTTCAGAACTGAAGAAAGGAAATTTGATGTGGATGGTGCTTATAATATTCGTTACGAAATTGTAAAAAAGAGAATTGACAAAGTGCGGATAAGAGAAACCAATGAAAGGTTGACCCAGCCCGGAAAAATTGCAATCGTTTATTCTCATTCAAAAGATGCGGATGAATACATCGGATATATTGAATTTCTCCAAAATAAAAATCTGCTTAAACCAGGCATTGAAAAACATGACCTGGAAGAACTACAGGGTGTATCCGGTCTTAAAGCCCTACGGGTAGATGTAAATTTTGATGATATTCCCTCCGCACAAAAAAAAGCGGAAGCCTCTGCAGTCAACTAAGATTATTTCAATACTGATTCAAGCGTTGAATGCAATTTTTCACCTTTAATATTTTCTGCTATGACCTTTCCATCGGGATCAAGCAAGACATTATAAGGTATTCCTTCGATTTTGTATAAAGCGACAACTGGGCTATCCCAGTATTGAAGGTCACTTACATGTGTCCAGGTCAGTTTGTCATCCATAATTGCTTTCAGCCATTTGTCCTTTTGCCCGGGACGATCCAATGACACACCAAGTATCGTGAAATTCTTATCCTTGAATTTATTATAGGCTGCGACAACATTAGGGTTTTCATTACGACAAGGTCCGCACCAGCTTGCCCAGAAATCAACTAACACATATTTGCCCCGGAATGAACTCAATTTTATTTCTTTTCCTTGCGGGTCAGGCAAACTAAAGTCTGGTGCCATTTTTCCTACTTCGCCCTGCAATGCAGCCTTAATAGATGCTAATCCCGCATGATCAGGATACTTTGCTGAAATTTTATTCACAATTCTCATCACTTCATCCTTACCAATTGGTTCAAGAAAAAAGCTGGGATTACTGGCAGATCCCTGGTAATATCCAAGTAATATCATTGCCAATGCCGGATTCATTGATTTCTCGATTGATGCAAATAAATTATCTTTTAAACCCGCAGAAATAAGATGTATCTCTTCCTCCATAGTTCTGAGTAAACTGTCTGAAGCACCTGCTTGCTGAAGGCTATCACCTCTCTTACTTATCTCAAATATTCGTTGCAATTCACTATTAAAGCTGAACATAAAATCTTTCATTTGCTGGCTTGCTGCTGATCCCTTCACTTCATAGCTTTCCGGAAAGTCTTTATTCGCTTCATTAAATGTTGCATCTACTGTGATCTTTGAAACATCATTGATAACTGATGCAAACGGGTATGTTGCTTTATCAAGGCGAAGATTATAAACCCTGGACTCTGCTTCTTTTGCATGTAACTCATACTTTCCGTCTTTACCCAATACGGCCGAATCAACAACTGAAGGCTGCATGGTCAGCATTGGAATTTCTTCCAGGTATATCATTGTTGCCGATGCATTTTTAACCGTTCCCTTAACCTCAAGTCCTTTTTTGGTTGATGAACCTGATTTACAAGCTGCCAATAAAAGAACAACTGATACTGCTGCTAAAACTTTCAACTTCATACTATTTCTCATGATTTCAATTTCTCTATTAATAATTCATTTGTAATTTTTGGATCTGCTTTTCCTTTCGTCTGTTTCATTACTTCACCAACAAACAAGGCCAGCAAACCTTTTTTGCCTTTTTTATATTCTATCACTTTGGCTGCAAATTTATCCAGCACAGCATCGATAATTGGTCCGATCGCCGACACATCTGACTGCTGTAAGAGATTATGCTCTTCTGCAAGTTCGGCCGCCTTCTTACCGGGGTTACTCATTAACAACGTAAATAATTTAGTGGAAGCAATTGAGAAGCTTACACTTTCACTATCTGTTAACTTTATTAAAGAAGCAATTTGTTCAGGTGCCAGCGGAAATTCACTGATCTCATTTCCATTTTCATTCAGCCATGACCTTACAGGACCCAGCATCCAGTTAGCCGCTGCTTTATAATTACCGGTATGTTGAATGATCGCTTCAAAATAATCTGCAGTGTTTTTTTCTTCGGCAAGCACAGAAGCATCATATAATGACAATTGCAATTCAGATGTATATTTTATTATCCTTTCTTCCGATAAAGGCGGTATGCTTTTTCCTATTTTCTCGATAAACTCATCCTGCAAATGAAAAGGTGTAAGATCAGGTTCGGGAAAATAACGGTAATCATCTGCTTCCTCTTTATCACGGATGGCAAATGTGGTTCCGCTGTCAGCATTAAAACTCCTTGTTTGCTGCTGAATTATTTCACCTTTTTCCAGCATCCCGATTAACCGGTTTGCTTCAAATTCAATTGCCCTCTTTACATTTCGGATGGAATTCAGGTTTTTCACTTCTACTCTCGTACCCAGTTTTGTTTCTCCTTGTAAGCGAACAGAAATATTTGCATCACAACGAAGACTTCCTTCTTCCATATTGCCATCACATATTTCAAGATAACGTACCAGCTTCCTTATTTCGCTTACAAATGCAAATGCTTCTTCACTGCTTCTTATGTCCGGCTCAGTTACAATTTCAATAAGCGGTGTTCCTGCCCTGTTGTAGTCAATGCTTGTATTTGATTCGTCCACATCATGTAAGCTTTTACCAGCATCTTCTTCAAGATGAATTCGGTTCAGTCTTATCTTTTTCTCTGAATCTGCTGTTTTAATTTTGACAAAGCCCTTTTTACAAATAGGGGTAGTATGCTGTGATACCTGGTAGCCTTTTGGCAGATCCGGATAAAAATAATTTTTACGGGCAAAATAATTATGCTGTTCAATTTCGCAGTTGCAAGCCAATCCCATTTTTACAGCATATTCAATTGCTTTTCGGTTCATTTTTGGCAATGTACCGGGATGACCAAGTGTGATAGGACTTACCTGTGTATTAGGCTCAGCCCCATAAGCGATACTGTCTCCACAAAACAGTTTTGTGTCCGTCATTAACTGGGCATGCACTTCCAACCCCACAACTATCTCGTATTTCTTTTGTTCCCCCATTATTTAAATGGCCGCAAAAATACACCCAAAGCAGCTATGACCGGAATTGATTTTACTAAAATTGAAAATGCCGGAATATTGTTATAATCCGGCATTTTCACTAAAAAGTTTGCTATGATCACAGATCTGCAGTCTTTATTCTACGGGGCATTTTCACTTCGATGTTTTGAGTTTTACCTCCACGGTTCAATTTGATCATAACCGAATTCTTATCCTTGCTTTCCCTGACAATTTTTACTATATCATCTGTACTGTTCATAGCTTTACCATCTACTTCAGTTATCACATCATCTTTTTTTATTCCTGCTTTGGCAGCATTACTTTCTTCATCCACTTCAATTACTTTTACGCCTTTACCATCATCTGTATCCTGAACAGATAAACCAAGTTTTGGACTGCCTCCATCCCACTTCCAGTTTTGACCATAAGGAGCTCTCAACCCTTTCAGGCCTTCGATCTTAGGCATTATCTTATCCATTTCCAGGTTGTCGAAATTCATTTTAAAATTATCTCCATCCATTTTCCATGCAGTCATACCTTTCCATTTGGTCAGTTCAGCAGTTACTTTTTGTTCTTTTTTATCCCTTAAGAATGTTACTGTCACTTTATCTCCCGGCTTTTGTTTTTTGATGGCAGCAGACAGGTCATCAGGCTCTGTTATCTTTGTATCATTAATCTTTGTGATAATGTCGTTCTCTTTCAATCCTGCTTTTTCAGCACCGCTTTCCTTAGTTATGCTTTTGATTTCAGCACCATCAGTATTTTTTTCTGTAGTTACCCCCAGCATTGCCGTATTCTCATCCTGAGAAAAGAATCGATAGCCTTTACCACCTTTATCTCCTTTGGTATCAAATTCCCATACTCCGGCGCCAGGCATTCTTTCAAACGTTAACGACTCAAGGTCTTTTAACTTGTGCATTTTTACTTTTAAGTCTTCGTCTTTAAAATCCTCGATCGGCTTTCCATTCACAGTCACTTTATCTCCTTTGATCTCTATCACTACTCTCTCGTCCTTATCTCCTTTACTGGTGATAACGAATTGCCTTACTTCCTTTTTTTCTTTTACTTCTTTATCTTCTTTCTGTGCCAGCACTGAAGCAGGAGTAAGCAGCCCGGTTACTAAGGCTAAACCCACCATGTTTGCAATTATCTTTCGCATTTTTAATTTGTTTAAAAATTATCTACGTTAAATTTCGTAGTCAAAGATAAAGACATTTTCTGAAATACGAAATGTTTCGGAAATGTTAAAAGCCCTGTTATTCCTGAATGGTTTTATGGGCGGATAAGCGGATTAATAGCCTCATAGGTTTTTGCCGGGTGGTTGTCCACTATATCATCACCAATATATTGCATCCCACATTTTTCAAGCACTTTTAAAGAACCGATGTTCTGCGGCATGGCCCTGCCAACAATTCTTGAAAGCCCCAATTTTTCAAACCCATAATTCAAGCAGGCAAAAGCAGACTCTGTAGCATACCCCTTTCCCCAAGCTGATTGTTTAAAACGATAACCCAAGTCAATTTCATTACGTTCAGGTCTTACTTTCAATCCGCACCAACCAATAAATTCATTGTTCGATTTTTTGTGAACTGCCCATCTTCCATGATTATATAATACATATTGAGGGAGTATTTTTTTTTCGAGCACCTCTTTTGCATGTTCTATATCTTTTATCGGATCCAGTGTAAAACGTACAACTTCAGGATCAAGATTTAACTCATAGATCAACATTGCATCATCCGATGTAAACTCCCGGAGCAATAATCTTTCTGTCTCTATAATTACATTAATTACTGACATTGCTGAGTAGTTTTACTAACCGAAAAGTGGTATTGTTCAGGAATTATAAAAGCTGATTTTTGAAGAACAATTCTCTTCATTAAGATCTGACAATTATGGTTTATATAGTTGCTGCTGTATTTGCACTTTTCTGTATCGGCGTTATCATTTTTGCTATAAGGGTTTACCGGGAAGACAAATCATCATTAAACCCCAAAAAAGACCAAAAATATGATGCCGATGACGATTTTTTATACCGCAATTAAAACTACAACAAGCCTTTCACTGTCTCAATCACTTTATTCAACTGGCTGATGTCCTGTCCGCCGGCAGTAGCTAATGTTTTCTGACCACCGCCTCCTCCTTTTATCAAAGGTGCAATGTGTTCTTTAATGATCTTCCCTGCATCAAGATCTTTTGCTTTGGCCACAGTATCTGACATTCCCACTGCAACAAATGGTTTACCATTAATATTAACACAAAGTACAGCCAGGTGATCCCGGAGATGATTCTTCAAATCAAAACAAAGTTTCTTTAATGCATCAGGATTCGTTACTTCCACAATATCACCAACAAAATTTACCCCATTGATGATCTCGTCTTTCTGCAACAGTTCATTTCGGATACCAACTAACTGACGGGCTTCCATACCCTCAAGATGTTTTTTCAAATCTGCATTTTCTGCCTGTAAATTTTCAATTGCCTTTTGCAGGTCTTTCGGATTTTTTAAAGTTTCCCTTACAGTATTCAATAAACTGAATTGATCATTAATATAATCTTCAGCCTGTTTACCACAAACGGCTTCAACCCTTCTAACTCCTGCAGCAACAGCCGTTTCACTGGTTAATTTGAACAAACCCAACTCACCTGTTGCACCCACATGTGTGCCACCGCATAATTCCACAGAATAGTTCGGATCTATTATAACCACACGGACAATATCTGCATATTTTTCGCCGAACAATGCCATAGCACCTATTTTGGTTGCTTCATCCTTTGGCATTTCTTTTATCACAACAGGAATATTCTCTCGTATCTTTTCATTTACCATTGCTTCCACTTTGGCTATTTCTTCAATAGTTACTTTTGTAAAATGAGAAAAGTCGAAACGTAAATGCTCATCATTTACCAATGAGCCTTTCTGAGCTACATGGGTTCCCAAAACAGACCTTAATGCAGCATGCAATAAATGAGTAGCAGAGTGGTGTAATTCAATGTTTTTTCTTTTTACTACATCCACTTTTGCCAGCACTTCTCCGGAAAGATCATCAGGAATACTTTCTGCAAAATGTATGATGAGGTCATTGTCTTTTTTTGTATCTACAATTACCAATGAAGAGTTGTCAATGATAAATACACCCTTATCACCAACCTGTCCGCCACTTTCTGCATAGAAAGGAGTTGAATCCAAAACGATCTGATAAAGCTCTTTACCTTTTGCTTTTACTTTCCTGTACTTTAATACTGAAGCTTTGGCTTCTAAAGAATCATAACCAACGAATTTGTTTGAACCATCTTTAAGAATTACCCAGTCTTCTGCATCAACAGTAGTGGCAGCCCGGCTGCGGTTTTTTTGTTGTTGCATTTCTGATTCAAACCCTTTTTCGTCAACCGATAAATTATTTTCAGCAGCTATCAATCTTGTTAAATCAATAGGAAATCCAAAAGTGTCAAACAGCTCAAAAGCATCTTTACCCGCAATCGTTTTATTTGAAACATTGGTGATAATATCATCAATACGCTTCAGCCCCTTGTCCAATGTTCGTAAAAACGATTCTTCTTCCTCATTAACAACTTTAGCTACAAAATCAAGTTGCTGATGTAATTCAGGAAATACAGTCTCAAACTGTTTTGCCAAAACAGGAACCAATTGAGAAAGCAATGGCTGTTTATAATCAAGGTAAGAATAATAATAACGAACTGCTCTTCTTAATATTCTTCTTATTACATAGCCTGCACCGGTGTTGGATGGCAGTTGACCATCAGCAATAGTAAAACTGATAGCCCTGATATGATCGGCTATTACCCTAAAAGCAATAGCTTCTTTGCTATCAGTGTTATCATATTTCTTTTTTACAATTTTTTCTGTAGCAGCGATAGTTCCGGTAAAAATATCAGTGTCGTAATTACTTTGTTTCCCCTGCAATACTCTAACAAGCCTTTCAAGCCCCATTCCTGTATCAACATGGGTTGAGGAAAGCTGCTCTAGCGTTCCATCTTTTTTTCGATTGTATTGAATAAAAACGTTATTCCAAATTTCTATTACCTGTGGATGATCTTTATTGACTAATAAGTGTCCGGGTATTTGATTCCTTTCTTCATCCGTTCTACAATCAACGTGTATTTCACTACAAGGCCCACATGGGCCGGTATCTCCCATTTCCCAGAAATTGTCTTTTTTATTTCCATAAACAATGTGTTCTTCAGGTAAGAACTCTTTCCATTTTTTCAATGCAATCTTAGATGGTGGTAGTCCTTCTTTTTCATCGCCTTCGAAAACTGTTGCGTAAAGGCGGTCTTTTGGTATTTTATAAATATCAGTCAATAGCTCCCAGCTCCACGCAATAGCTTCATTTTTGAAATAATCTCCAAAACTCCAGTTACCCAGCATTTCAAACATGGTATGATGGTAAGTGTCTACTCCAACTTCTTCCAGGTCATTATGCTTACCACTTACCCGTAAACATTTTTGTGTATCGGCAATACGGCCATAAGGTGGTAGTTTATTTCCTAAAAAATAATCCTTGAATTGATTCATACCGGCATTGGTAAACATTAGAGTAGGATCGTCTTTTACAACTATTGGTGCAGAAGGCACAATTGCATGTCCTTTTGAATAGAAAAAGTCTAAAAATGCCTGTCGTATTTCTGCGCTGGTCATCATATAGTGAAAAGTGAATAGTGAATATTGTATTCCCTGTTATGGAGCACAGTTACTACTGCCGAAGTGTGCCCTTCGTACCTCCGGGTAAACTGTGCAAGGGACGATGATAGTAGTTCTGGTGCTGATAACATAAATATTTTTAATTTCCTACTGCTGAACAAGCAGCAGGTTGGGTTGATTTTTGTAGTTTATCAGACTATATTTGTCAACCCTGTAAAGTGAGCAAAGGTAATTTATTCAGCTTGCATTTGTTGCCTGAAATGGTTAAGCCTGACCACAATGAAGAAAATAAAATATTACTATAATACTAATACGCTTCGGTACGAAAAGCTGGAAACCCCGTTGCGGGTTAAGCTGCTGAGGGTATTTGGGTTTCTTGCTGCTGCCTTAGTTACTGCAGGACTTATTTCCTATTTCGCTTTTCAGTTCATTGGTTCACCAAGAGAAAAAATACTGGCACAACAGAACAGTGCCATGAGAGAAAACTATAAGGAAATGGAAGATGCACTGGAATCAATAGAAAAGCAAATGAAGGAACTGGAGAAAAGGGATAACGATGTGTACCGGGCAATTTTTGAAGCCAACCCTGTGCCGGATAGTGCCCGGGCCAAAGAAATAGCAGATAAACTGGAGATCGAATCAATTCAGAAGATCAAGGACAATCAATTAGTAGCATCTATAACCAATACGCTGAACAATCTGAACAGCCGGATAGCCGCACAAAAAAAATCGTATGATGAAGTGGATGATCTGGTAAAGAACAAGGAAAAACTGTTAGCACATACACCCGCCATTCAGCCTGTAAGTAATAAAGACCTTAACCGTGTGGCTTCCGGATTTGGTTATCGTATTGACCCGGTGTATAAAACAACCAAGTTTCATGCAGGCCTCGATTTTTCAGCACCACAGGGAACACCCATATATGCCACAGCAGATGGCACCGTTTCTACTGCAGGGAATACTGGCAATGGATATGGAAACCATGTCATCATCAACCACGGTTATGGTTACCAAACTTTATATGGCCATATGGTGAGAATAAAAGCCAGAAACGGACAGGCTGTTAAACGTGGTGAAGTAATTGGATGGGTAGGCAGTACGGGTAAGTCTACCGGACCACATTGCCACTATGAAGTACACAAGTACGGTGAAAAAATAAACCCTATATACTTTTTCTTTAATGATCTAACGCCTGAACAATTTGACCTGTTGCTGAAGAAAGCAGCGGCTTCTAACCAAAGCCTGGATTAATGGCATTTCTTCCTTATACTGAACAACAAATGATCTCATTCTTTTTTTCCACAATACTACATGGCTGGTCATATCCCTTAAAGTGATTGTATCTTTACACTGCATGGGAAAAACTTTATCACAGATAACTTTTGATTTTGCACCAACAGAAGAGAAGGGGGTGAAGCCGGGTGTTTCGAAAGAAATTGTGGAAGAAAAAACTGCTATTCTGCCCGATACAGAAATAAAAAAACAATCCATCCCGTCTGCAACAAATGGGAAAAGGGGTAGAAAATCACTAAAAGAAATAGCCGTAAATGCTGATCTGTTGCAAATTCCCGAAGATGATATCCTTTTTCAAAAGCAATATTATTCCATAGGTGCTGTTGCAAGGATGTTCCGGGAAAATCAATCGCTAATCCGTTTTTGGGAAACCGAATTTGACATTCTGAAACCAAAGAAAAACGGTAAAGGTGACCGGTTCTTTCGCCCCATAGATATAAAGAACCTGGTGCTTATTTATGACCTTCTCCGTCGCCGTAAATTCACCATTGAAGGTGCCAAGGAATACTTGAAGAAAAATAAAAAAGCTGAAGAAAAGTTTGCGATGATACAATCACTGGAAAAGATCAAAGGGTTTTTGCTGGAATTAAAAGCAAACCTTTGACATATTTGCAACTTTAACAACAGCCCTTTCATCAATTGCCTGCCTCCTTTTACATTTGCCATCTATTATTTTGAATAACATGAAAAAGATCACCGGATTTATATTTGCATTGGCTTTAACCACCGTTTCATTTGCCCAAAGCCAGTACCAGGTATTGGTAGAACGGCCTAATGAAAAATCATTCAAAGGCATCATTTCGCAGGACGACCTCCTGAAGGATACCACCTTTAAATGGTATGCTGAAAACCTGAAAGGCTACACTCCGAATGCCACTGCATTAGCAGGATTAAAAAAACAGGCGGACTCCATTCAGTTGTTGGTATTTATGGGAACCTGGTGCGAAGATTCCCATTCTGTTATTCCAAAGTTTTACACCTTGCTCGATTCAGCTGGATTTTCTAAAAACAGGGTGACGCTGATTGGTGTTGACAGGAATAAAACAACACTCAGCCATCTTACCGAAGCATTGGATATAAAAAATGTGCCGACGATCATCGTAATGAAAAATGGGAAAGAACAAGGAAGGGTGATCGAGTATGGTAAATATGGTCTATTTGATATTGACCTTGGGCAGATCTTAAAAGCGATGGATAACTGATAATTTTTCTTTCAGTAAGTCAACGTATCGTATAAATTTCTACCCTATCCTTTTTCAAAGCATAAAGGCGGGATGAGCTAAAGTTGAATGCCCTGCTTTTGTAAAGCTCCTCCGGCATTGTCCAGTCATCATACATAAATGAAGTGATATCATACCGGTACAGCGTATCAGCTTTTGATCCGAAAATATATTTACCAGCCACTTTAAAATTCTGCCAGCCTGTTATCAGGATATTATTCTTTAATGCCCCGTAATAATCAAACACATTTACTCCCCGTACAGAATCATAGATATACACATATTTATTCTCATCAAAAATCCGGGAAGGCATAATGGCCCTGTTAAACAATAAACGAAAATCTGGTGTCTCCTGTAAAAGCTTACCATCTTCATCTATCTTCTTCAGTTTATTCTCCAACTCATCATACACCCAAATCTTATTGTCGTAAGATTGAGCAATGGCTTTTGCCTGGAAAATATTCTGCTTACGCAAATCAATGGTATTGACAATGTTTAAAAATCTATCGAGCATAACTACAGTGGCAAAATCCCTGTAATAAAGCAAAACTTTCAAAGGATTGGAAACATCTATTAGTGTGGCTTTTCCAAATTTCTTTACATCGTTGAACACAGCTACAGAATCTCCATTGGCATTATATTTTTTAACCTGGTTTCGGCTGTTTAGTATGTAAACGTTATCAAGGTTATCAACGGTAAACTCAACAATATCTCCTTTTAGTACCCTTACAAGCTGAAAAGAGGTATCTGCTTGTGAAAAACAATTAATAGACAAAAGGATTGCTGCTATTGATAAAAGTTTTTTCATTTATTACGGATTATCTTTTCATCCATTCCTTTATATGACTTTAATTCTAATTGCTGTCCATCAAATATTGCATAGGTATAATAACGTATCCAATCTCCAAGATTAATATACCGGCTATCTTCATTCAGACGATAATAAATGGGCAAATGTCTATGCCCGAACACAAAAAAATCAATCTTTTTCTTTTGCAACACTTCTTTACTATAAATAATAAGCCATTCTTTATCCTCGCCCAGGAAAATCTCCTCAGTGGCACCCGTCTGTGCCCGACTTCGACGGCTCAGGTAATTGGCAAGCCCCATACCCAGTACAGGCGGCAAAATTCCAAAAAGCCACTTGCTTACTGGATTGCGAAATACTTTTTTTAGCCGTTTATAGCCATGATCCCCGGGTCCCAATCCATCTCCATGACCGATCAAAAACTTTTTTCCGTATCGTTCAAATTCTTTGGGCTCAAAATAAACGGGGATGTTTAATTCTTTTTGAAAATAATCCCGCATCCACATATCATGGTTGCCGACAAAAAAATGTAAGTCTATTCCTGCATCAGATAATTCGGCAAGCTTTCCCAGCAGCCTTGTATATCCTTTGGGTACTACATTCCTGTATTCATACCAAAAGTCAAACATATCACCTACCACGAAGATTTCGGAAGCTTTATCTTTTATCTCAGTGAGAAATTGAACCAGTATCTTTTCTCTTTCAAGGCTATTGGTATGATCAGGTGCACCAAGATGAAAGTCAGAAAGAAAATAGATGTTTTTGCTCACTGCAGGAATTTGGAAATTTTGGTTTATGAATAATTATTTAGAAAACAATTGATAACTGCCTTCCACAAAAGCATCACCTTTCTTATCCCATACCCTGAAAAAAACAGTAAAAGATGTCGGAGGAGTGCCTTCTTTTAATTTCAACAAAGCAGTTAGATAAATTGATCTTGAATCTTCGGCCGAAATACCATCTGTATAGCTTTCAAATAAATCAGTTTTCTCCAACACTACTTCACCATTTTCATCAACGATCCTTTCAGAAGCACCCAAGAAAACTTTTCCATTTTCTTCTTTCCATCCGCTTGCAAATTTGAATTGCAGTTTTACCGGTCCTTTAAAATCAAAAGAATTATTTTCTGGCAGCCATTTTCCATCTTCGGTTAACAGGTAGGCCTTATCCAATTTGATACCACTTGTCTTTACCTGTATGTTGTTATATATCCTTGCACCATCCTGTAGTTTGGCATTTTTCTTTTCTTCATCGTTATTACCAACTGAACAACTGAACTCACAGGACTGCAAAGCAATCATCAAACATACTGCTGTAAAAAAATAACATGTCCGCATGGGATTATTTTTTCTCATTCAGGTATTCCAGCAAGTCGCCGGAAGGTATTTCCTTCTTCCCGGATACATCGCCATTGTACCAATATATCCAGGCCTGGGTTACCTGGTTATTGATATGCACATTCGTAACTTCTCTGCGATATAGTTGCATTTCATCCGGCTCTACAGTCACTCCTTCATAATCATCCAACTGACCAATGGCCCAGGAAAATTCATGTTCGTTCTTTGCCTGGTATAGTTCTCCAATTATAAAACTGTTTTCCTGGGAAGGAACACCGGCCGGATAACTCCCCATGTCAAATAGTTTCCCCTGCACTTTGGCCTCGCCAATGAATTTAAAAAAACGACTTATATATTCATAGACAGGACTATGAAAGCCACTCCTGAGTGAGCCATAAACAAACAATTGAAAAACACCGGGTTTTGTCATGGCATAAAGATAAGCCAAGAGATTAAAAGATACAATGAGAAACTAAGACTCCACCAGGAACAAATACACTTCTTTCGGCCCATGCACACCAACCACCAATGTTTTTTCAATATCAGCAGTACGGCTTGGACCAGTTGCAAAAGTTATCATGGAAGGAAGATTGTTACCATATTTATCTTTAGCTGCCTGTAAAGCATCTTTCAAATCATACACCAGTTGATTGGTAAACGCAATGCAAATATGAATGGGAGCATACACACTGGTTGTTCTTCCACTGGTCTGTACCGAGCTCATTACAATGGAACCGGTTCTAGCTACAAGGTATTCACAGCCTGTAATAGAAACATCGCAGGTGGCAAGTCCTGAATTAACAACACGGTCTGCAAACTGTGATGAAATGGATTCAATGAGCTTATCTTCTACACAATACACTTTTTGCCAATCCTGTTTTTTAATGAGACTGCTTAATTGAAAAGCCAGTTCCTGTTTATTGATGCAGTAGATGAATTTCCCTTGCAGTTTGGTAAACTGTTCTGCAAATTCCACTTCTATTTCTTGCTCCAATGGCTGAAACACGGATTGATTACCCTCACTTTGCGGAAATGGCAAAGGCGTTGAATGACTCAACGCCTTGCGGATCCTTTTTAATATATTTTCCTTTGAGGGTGTGATACTCATGGAATTGATTTATTGGTAACGTCGCTGTCGTACGGTGGAACCCCAGCGGAAATCTCGCCAGGTTCTTTAACGATGTCTTCTTTTTTCTCTTCTGTCAGCGGTTTCTTTTCTTCAAAAGGCCGCTTACCTATCAACGCCTCTACATCGCTTTGGAATAACACTTCTCTTTCAAGCAATGCATGTGCCAGCTTTTCTACATCCCCTTTTTTCTCTCTCAGCAATTCCTTTGTCTTTTCATACGCATCATCAATAAGCTTGCGGACTTCCTGGTCTATCATCTTCGCCGTTTCATCTGAATACGGCTTGGTAAATGTATTTTCTTGTTGCGGATCGTAGAAACTGATATTGCCCACTTTATCATTCATTCCATATACGGTAACCATTGCATAAGCGATCTTGGTAATCTGCTGCAGGTCATTTTGTGCACCGGTAGAAATTTTATTGAAGAAAATTTCTTCACTGGCCCTGCCACCCAATGTCATACATATCTGGTCGGTCAACTGATCAATATTATATAAATACTGTTCTTTCGGAGTGTATTGAGCATAACCCAATGCAGCTGTACCTCTTGGCACTATCGTAACCTTCAGCAATGGATAAGCATGTTCAAGATACCATCCGCAAATAGCATGTCCGGCTTCATGAAAAGCAATGATCTTTTTTTCTTCCGGAGAGATGATCTTGTTCTTCTTTTCTAACCCACCAATTACTCTGTCAACTGCATCCTGGAAATCCTGCATGTCTACAGCTTCTTTATTTTTCCTGGCGGCTATCAAAGCTGCTTCGTTACACACATTGGCAATATCCGCACCGGCAAAGCCCGGAGTTTGTTCTGCCAGTTTATGAATATCTAATGTGGCTGATATTTTTATTGGCTTCAGATGTACTTTAAAGATTGCTTCACGGCCAACGAGGTCTGGTTTGTCAATAGTGATCTGCCTGTCGAAACGACCCGGACGAAGCAATGCTGTATCCAACACATCTGGGCGGTTAGTTGCTGCGAGTACAATAATTCCCACATCAGTTCCAAAGCCATCCATTTCAACCAGTAACTGGTTCAGCGTACTTTCTCTTTCATCATTACTCATCATTGCATTCTTACCTCTTGCACGGCCTATGGCATCTATCTCATCAATGAAAATGATACAAGGTGCTTTTTCTCTTGCCTGCTTGAAAAGATCTCTTACACGGCTGGCACCCACACCGACAAACATTTCAACAAAGTCGGAGCCACTTAAACTGAAGAAAGGAACCTGTGCTTCACCGGCAACGGCTTTAGCCAGCAATGTTTTACCCGTACCGGGAGGACCGATCAATAAAGCACCTTTCGGTATCTTACCTCCGAGGTTGGTGTATTTTTTGGGATTCTTTAAAAAGTCAACAATCTCCATCACTTCCACTTTCGCTTCATCTAATCCTGCAACATCTGCAAATGTGATATTGACTTTGGTTCCTTTATCGAATAATGTCGCCTTTGATTTTCCAATATTGAAAATTCCACCTGGGCCTGCTCCGCCACCGGCGCCACCACCCATTTTACGCATCAATAATATCCAGAGACCGACAAATAACAAAACAGGTAATAAAAACTGAAGTATGCCGCCAAACCAGTCCTTTTCGGTTGTTGCTTTACCTACATTTTTTACTTCCGGATTATCTGCATAAAATTTACGCATATCATCCTGAAAAGAATCGCCAGAAACAATGGTGAAATACATATGCGGACCTTCTTTGCTGATCTTACCACTTATTCCTTCCTTGATCTCTTTTTCATATTTGGGTAAACTAGCTGGCTTCAAAGTAATTTTCACCTTATCCTTATTCCGGATTACAGTATACTGTTCAACATCACCTTGTTTCAGGATATCTGTAAACCTATCCTGAGCTATCTCTTTCATATTTGGTGAAAAGGGGCTGAAAAGCTGCATACCTATCAGCAAAGCAAATATGATTGCATACACCCAGTATATACTAAAGCGGGGGCCTTTCTTAGGTGCCTGGTTCGGATCATCACTGCCTGGTCTGTTTGGAAACCTTGGTGGCCTGTTTTCGTTTCTGTTACTTGGTTCTTGTGACATATTATATTCTTCGTATTCCTGCTAATTAAATAATTTTTCTTTCAAAAAGTTCTGTTGGTATTAATATTTAACATTATTCATTGTGTTCCTGCCCTGTGGCATCACTCCACATTTCTTCCAATTGATAAAACTTCCTTGTGTCCGGCAGCATCACATGCACCACCACATTTACAAAATCGATCAGCACCCATTGCAACTGCTGGAATCCTTCATGATGATAGGGTTTTTCGCTGCATTTCTCAAACACTTTATTCTCTACATTATCTGCTATGGCCTTGATCTGCGTTGAGTTGCCAGCCTCGCAAACAATGAAAAAATCCGCTACAGCCTCATTTATTTTTCGCAGGTCAAGAGAGATGATATTTTCTCCCTTCTTTTCCTGTATTGCCGCAATGATGGTTTTGATGATTTTTGAATTCCTCGTTAACCGTGCTGCTCCTGCCTGTCCGGCAGACAAGCTTTTCCTTTTTCGTTCGGGCATTGATGCCAGTTGTTTCAAATAATGTGAGTGTTTTAGTTTTTGTTTGTGTTACAGGTAACTGGTCAACTACTGGTTTGTATAAAAAATGCCAGAAATAAAGACCAACTGCCTAAAACGAGTTTACTTTGCCAAAAGTAGCAATTAATTGCCACAACCTCTTTCCATACAAACCATCGGCATCCCGTTCATTGAACTGCAATCGGTTGACAGTACCAACAACTATGCCCGCCAGCAAATTCATGCAGGTTTGGCACAA
>CAYVSH010000031.1:8083-25400 GCA_964453625.1 uncultured Chitinophaga sp. | reverse complement strand
GTGAATTCACTGTACTTGTTTCCTGTTGTTATCTTGGTAGTAAAAAAATTGGTTGAAAAATTGTCATCCCCACCGATATAGGTTGGTATATTAAAACGGTCTTTATAAGCACCGTTGGGATGATTCAGGTAATCTATCGTATCAATGATGCCGCCATTTTCAGACGACTGCATTTTATTGCCGAGTAAAACAAAGTAATTTTTATACCGTTTGTTTCTTGATTGAAATAATGAATTCAGGAGGTAGTTATTATGATTGGTGCTTTGGTTTTTAAAAAACCCCGGCGCATTGATAAGACGGTATTGAAACCCCATATTCCAATCGGGTTTTAGGTTTTGAGTATGTAGCAACTCAATTATCTGTTCTGCCCTGCTGGCCAGTTGATAATTAATTTCTGAATAAGGTCTTGTAGTGTTAAAGAACCTGACCTTTTCCATTTTGAACATATATACATCATATGCATCAAACCCGGGATTGATACCCGTTGAAAAATTGGGAGAGAATAATAATGATCTTGCCGCATTACCAGTATTGCCGAGATAAATATGTGTACCGGGTATCGGAAACCGTCTTGTAAAATCGCCAACTGATGAGTCTAACTTATAAGTACCGGTAGAATCAAGATAACGGAAACTGATGGTGATAGAATCTTCATTCTTGTTTCTTGTCCTAAGACTGTCAACACCGCCGCTATTACCCTGCCTGATACCACCACCCACCTGTCGCATCCTGTTTCCAATATTCCTTATTGTTCCTTCCTGGGAATAGGATGTAGCACATACAATCAAAAGAATGAAAAAAAAATATGTAGCTTTTTTACCCAGGGTATTTTATTTATGAATGAAAATCAGGTTTGCCGGCAAAGGTACTGTTTCATTGTTGCTGAATATCGATGACCTAAAATATTCTTCAATAAAAATGTTAATTAATTTGATCTATCCCGATTCTTTTTAAGAATCAAATGGTCAGAATCAATAACGAAAGAAATCACAAAACTCTTCATCGCATAATAACCGTTGAAGGGTTTTGTCTTTCAATACATCTGTATAATCAATCCATCTGTTATCTACTTTTATTTTCCGAAAGATGAGGCGTATACCCTGGCTATAATCCACCCACCAATTTACATGGCCGGTGTACAATGGCTGTATCGGTTTGCCATCCGGTTTGTGCCAGCCATAAATAGCTACCCTGTCCGGTCTTCCGTCTCTTGTTATCTTACCACTTATCACCACATCTTTTTTTATTCCTGCTATCAATCCGCTTCTGCCCTTACGTTGTCCTTCAATAATAAAGTGGTGGTGCCACATAGTAGGTGTACTGTCACGATATGCATACATAGGCACAGGTTCCAGTTTTACTTTCGCTGCTTTGTAAATATCATCCACCATTTTACTTGTTGGTAAAAAACAATTGAAACTGTCAGCTATACGTTGAGCGGCCATAGGTGTAATGTTGACTCTAACCCAATCATCATCTGACCCAATTGAAAGATAGTCAGGAGCTACATAATAAATAGCTTTAATACTTTTACCCGTGGCTGAATCCAATAAAGAAATGGAAACCGGTACAAACTTTCGTAGAAAAGCCGGCACATTACCCGAAAGGATTTCCTTCACTGCAAATGAATCCCTTGCCGCCCATTTCATTGCAGCAGCTTGTTTGTAGAATTCAGTTCCTGTAACAGACGATTTTATCTGCGGCCAATGCATTTTCTGCACAGCACTACAGGAGAATTGAATGATACATACCAAAAAAAACAATATCCGCATTTCCGAAAGATACTGTATCCGCAAAAAACCTATTCACCATTTACAATTCACTATTCACAATCCTTATCTTCGCCGCAAATAATTAAGTAATGAATATACATGAATACCAGGCTAATTTATTATTAAAAAAGTATAACGTTCCTGTACAGGAAGGTTATGCCTGCAGCACCGTGCATGAGGCGGAGGAAGCATACCGCCATATAAAGAATGAATCCGGCAGCAGCTTTGCTGTTATAAAGGCACAGATACATGCCGGCGGCCGTGGAAAGGGAACTGTAAAAGAAACAGGTATCAATGGGGTAAAGGTAGGTAAGAGCCTGGAAGAGATCAGCGATTTTGCCAATAAAATACTTGGCGGTACATTGGTAACCATTCAAACCGGACCTTCCGGTAAAGTAGTGAACAAAGTGCTGGTAGCACAGGATATGTATTACGATGGCCCAAGTGATAGAAAAGAATTCTATCTCTCCATACTACTGGACCGTACCAAAGGGCAAAATGTGATCATGTACAGTACCGAAGGCGGAATGAACATTGAAGATGTGGCACATGATACTCCCGAAAAAATATTTAAAGAGTGGGTACACCCATCCGGAGGATTGCAGGCATTCCAGGCAAGAAAGATCGCCTTCAACCTTGGTCTCAGCGGCGCAGCTTTTAAGAACTGTGTAAAATTTGTAACCAACCTGTACAATGCATACGTTGGGCTCGATTGTTCCATGCTGGAAATAAACCCATTGTTCAAAGCTGCTGACGACAAGATAATTGCAGTTGATTGTAAAATGGGGCTTGATGAAAATTCACTGATGCGTCATCCTGACCTTGCTTCGTTAAGAGATGTAACAGAAGAAGACCCAACTGAAGTGGAAGCAGGGCAGTATAACCTGAACTTTGTAAAATTGGATGGCAATGTAGGCTGTATGGTTAACGGTGCCGGACTGGCTATGGCCACTATGGATATGATAAAACTCAGCGGAGGCGAACCAGCAAACTTCCTCGATGTTGGTGGCACGGCCAATGCACAAACAGTGGAAGCTGGCTTCAAAATCATTTTAAAAGATCCGGCCGTAAAAGCCATCCTTATCAACATCTTTGGTGGCATTGTTCGTTGCGACCGTGTGGCACAGGGTGTCATAGATGCTTACAAGAATCTGGGCAATATCAATATCCCTATAATTGTCCGTTTGCAGGGTACCAATGCAGTTGAAGCAAAAAAACTAATTGATGAAAGCGGATTGAAAGTACAGTCTGCTATCTTACTAAGCGAAGCAGCTGAGTTGGTGAAGAAAGCTGTGGCATAATTGTTAAATATTGTTGACATACTTATTAAATCCCGGTCTTAAGCCGGGATTTTCATTTCTTTTGAGAAATTTATCATTTAAGAGTCCATTCCTTTTACTAACTTACTGAAACAACCAACTACCATTGGCACAGAACCGGCAATTAGCAGCTATAATGTTTACCGACATTGTTGGTTATACTGCATTGATGGGGCAGGATGAAAACAAAGCAGTAGAGCTGCTTAAACAGAACCGGGAACTACATAAACCTTTTATTGAACAATTTAATGGCCGTAGGATCAAGGAAATTGGTGATGGTTTACTGATCAGCTTTTCAACTGCCACCGATGCGGTTTTATGTGCTGGTCATATTCAACAATCGAGTAAAAAAATTCCACATCTCAGGCTCCGCATTGGCATACATGTAGGTGATATCATTTTCGACAATGATGATATTTTCGGAGATGGTGTGAATATTGCTGCAAGGTTACAAACCCAGGCAAAGGAAGGTGGAATTTGTATTTCAGAAATGGTACGTAGCAATATCTCAAATAAGAAAGGGATAACAGCCATTTTCATAAAGGAAGAAATGCTGAAAAATGTGAAAGATCCTGTGAAAATTTATGACGTTGAAATTGATTTCTCTCTTATTAGTGATAACAAACTGATTGAAGAGACGCAGCAAACAACAAACGTAGGGAAACAAGTAGTTGAAAAAGCAAGTAACCTCAGCATTGCTGTCCTTCCGTTTGTGAATATGAGTAAAGATCCTGACCAGGAATACTTCAGTGATGGAATGACAGAAGAAATATTAAACTCCCTAGCACATGTTAAAGCACTTCGGGTAGCAGGCCGTACTTCCTCTTTTTACTTTAAAGGTAAAAATATAGATATCCGTGACATTGGAAAGCAACTCAATGTACATACGATACTTGAAGGAAGTGTAAGAAAACAGGGTCAGAAATTACGAGTAACAGCGCAATTGATCAATGTAGATGACGGGTATCATCTTTGGTCAGAAAAGTATGATAGAGATATGGAAGACATTTTCGCTATACAAGATGAAATTGCCTTAGCTATTACTGAAGAACTTAAGATCACACTTCTTGAAGATGAAAAAGCAAGTATAACCAAAGTTCCAACTAATAATAAAAAAGCCTACGATCATTATCTTAAAGGAAGATTTTATTTTAACAAACGGGGTAACAACATCATCAAAGCCCTTGAATTTTTTCAACTGGCATTAGATGAAGATCCCAAACTAACCCTGGCGTATACCGGTATTGCAGATGCTTATTGCATTCTTGCCTTGTATTCCATTATACCTGCACATAATGCTATGCCTAAAGCAAGGTTATATGCTAATAAGGCAATTGAATTAGGATCATCATTATCTGAAGCCTATACTGCCCTTGCTTTTATAAGTACATTTTATGACTGGAACTGGCAGGAAGCAAAAAAATATTTTGAAAAAGTATTTGAGTATAACCCCAGCTATGCATCTGCCTACTATTGGCATAGCTACTACCTAACTTTTGTAGAACGAAAGTATGATGAAGCAATAGCCGAAGCAAAAAAAGCAGCAGAAGAACTGGAGCCACTGGTTCACATTTCGCATCATATCTTATCCATCATGTATATGAATGCAGGCAGGTTTGAAGAAGGTATCAGGGCATCAAAAACTGCACTTGAATTAGATGGCAATTCATATCCCGGCTATAGAGGCATCGGTTTAAACCTTGCTGGCTTCAAAAAATATGATGAAGCCATAGATGCATTCAACACTGCAGTAAGCATTTCCGGCAGACAACCATTGCCACTGGTTGAGTTAAGCTGGGTATATTCTTTAATTGATAATACAGCGGCCATCCAGGTTATAATGGATGAACTGTTATTACGTTCAAAAACAGAATACATATCCGCCACCTTTTTAAGTTGCCTTTCTTATTACCTGAAAAACTATGACCAGTCCGTAGCTTATATGGAGCAGGCATATGAGCAAAGAGAATGTACCCTTGCCTGTATAAACACTTACCCGTTAAGCACTTTCATTAGAACTGATCTACGTTTTCAGCATATCATCAAAAGGTTCAATTTCCCGGAACAATAATAAAGGGGTGAAAGCTAGATATGAGTCAGCTATCTCTCAATTAAAGCATTAATCTATTTGTTATTCTACTCTTTCCGTTCACCATTCTCCCTCCCCTTTTATCTTTGCTGGATGAATACTATCATCCGCCTGATACAACCTGCCGACAATCCCCATATTTCCAAAATTATTAAAGATGCACTTACAGAGTTCGGTGCCAACCGCCCGGGCACTGTATTTACTGATCCTACCACTGATGCACTGTATGAACTTTTTAATAAGGATGGCGCCGTTTATTATATAGCAGAAACAGATGGACTGATTGTTGGTGGAGGCGGCATCTATCCTACTGATGGCTTGCCAGCCGATACATGTGAACTGGTGAAAATGTATTTAAGCCCAGCAGCAAGAGGCACAGGTCTTGGTAAAACACTCATAGAAAAAAGTATGGCATTCGCAAAGGAAAATGGTTACAAAAACATTTATCTAGAAAGTATGCCAGAGTTAAAGCAAGCTTTGAAAGTGTATGCAAAGTTCGGCTTTGAATACCTGCCCGGGCCAATGGGAAACAGTGGGCACACCGGCTGCAGTTTATGGATGCTCCGACGATTAGCCGATTAGCCAATTAGTTGATTCTTCAATTGGCACATCGGCACATCATCTAATTGGCTAATTGAAAAACCTCATACACCGGACTGAACAAATACACTTTTCCCGTTTTTACCTCTGTGCATTTAAAACGTTTCCGAAGTTGTTCATCTTTACGAAATACCCTTCCGTCTTTTATCCGGAATAAACTGCCTGTTGCAATTTCTTCTACCAGTAACTGACCGGAAGCAGCAGTATCATATTTTCTCAATACCCGCAGCAATCCTTCTTCGGCACAACTGCTGGCCGCAGGATTTTTTAAAGATAACAACAGCTCCTTTTCTATATCCTCCGGAAATACTTTGTGTTGTATGAACTGTTTCAGCAGTTCGCCAAATATCATTTTCCATTCACTGCCATGTGCCTGCACTTTGTTTTGGTATTGCTCAAACGTAAGCAGGTGTGCCAGCTCATGCAATAGTGTAATAAGAAAAGCATATTGATTCAGGTTGCCATTTACACTTATCCGATGGTTGGAATGATGGGTACGGTGACGATAATCACCAAGTATGCTTTTTCTTTCCCTGGCTACGGTAAGATGTATCTTGTATTGATGCAAATAAGCCATCACCGAATCACCAGTACCAGGTGGTAAATATTGTTGCAGGTGATGAACTGGTACTTCTTTCTTAGGCATGTTTCTTTTTCTTCAGCAGGCTTAGCATTTTTTTTGTTTCAAGGATGGAGTAGATGATGTATAAAATGCCGCAAAGCATCAACGCTTTTTTATTCACTGCCTGTTTAGCCACCATGATGTAAGTAAAGGCTGAAAGGGCTACCACAAAAAAACGAATGATAAAACTGCCCATCACAGCCCGGACAAATGCCTGTGGGTTCTCCGACTTGAAGGATTTCAATGTGATAATTAATGCAATCAATGAAACAAGGAATAAAATAAAATTGCCAATGATAACAACTGTGCCGTCAATACCTGCATTGGCAAAAATTCCCCGTCTGTCAAGAAACAGGAATAAGAAATTAGAAGCAATCCAGAAATAAGTAACGTTCTGATTAAATATCGCTTTTCGGTTCATCTTTGTTTTTTCGGTTGGTGTCCTTGTATAATTTATAAAAAATTCCCGACAGGACGATCAAAGGTAATAAACAGGCAAACAAAGGTGATGTGTGCAGCCACTGATCTGTTTTTAAACCCCCAAAAACAGATATACCTATAGCCGCCAATAATTGTGTGCCAAGACCGGCAAACTTCAGTAAGAATTCCTTGTTACTATTTGGCGATGGCTTGATGCTCATTCTTTTTAATCTCAACAACATTTGCACCCATATGGCATTGGCCGTTGAAAGTTGCAGAAGGTTCTATCTGCAGTTTTCCGGCATAGATGTTTCCGGTAACTGCAGATTCTCCGCGAAGTTGCAACAATTCCTTGGCACGGATATTACCGGAAACTTTTCCTACAATATCAGCCTGGTTACCGGCAATATCGCCTTCCACGATACCACTGCTGCCTACAATTATCTTGGCATTGCTGTCAATGTTACCAATTACAGTTCCATCAATACGGAGATCATTATTACTTTGAATGTCCCCTTTTACTGTAGTACCTGCACCAATAAGTGTGGCGCCGTTACCATTCGTTGTTGTGCCTGGCATGTCAATTTTGTTTTTACTGTTAAACATAGGTATTGATATTAGTCATTTGAATATTCAGTTTTTGGAACATCGAGTTTTGTTGTATCCAACACCACAGTGTTATTACCCTTCAATGGCCCGTTACGTAAAGCTGCATCAAATTGCTGTAATAACATGATTTGTTTGTTTGCTTCATCCACCTGGTACTTTAGTTGTCGGAGTTCACTGGCTGTTTTATAATCAGAGCTGGCTCCGGGGATATAATATTTTAATGGCGTAAAAACGATTAATGCTACAGTAAGGCCCACCAACAACACAAAAACTGTGCTCAACATGATGTAAACACTCATTCTGGACAATTTAAAAGTTACTACTTCCTCATAAGTATCATCGTTCATCACGACAAGCCTGTACCGGTTTCGCAGCCTTTTGAGTGTAGAGCCTGCATCTAATTTAACCATAAGCAACTTTTAAAGCTTTAAAGGTAAGGAATGAGAGTTATTAAGGTTAAAATCGCAAGCTGAAATTGAACTAAAAAAAATGGCCTATTTTTATACTAAATTATTTGAAATTCAGTTATTAAGAGTTTAGATTGCGACGGAAAATGCGACCCAACCGAAATAGTTTTACTGTAGTATTTCTCCTTATCCTTTGCCAGGTTAGTCTCCCCACCTTCAGCCAGTTAGGGATACCTATTACTATTTCCAAACCTAAAGAATATGATGAACGGGTATTACGTTCAGAAAGATCGGAAGATAAAAAATTTACCCTTCCAACCCGTTTAATACAAAACACCGTTACTCATTACAATTATTATTTCAATGCAAATACCAAACTGAACGAAGTACTGGAAAGGGCCAAGCTGGCCTTTAAGGATGATTATTCCACCCTGCTTCCTTTTTATAATTATACATTAGATGTAACTGCCGGTGATTCGATTCAACTAGATTCTATAACCTACAAAGCATCATCAGGTATTGCCCTGCATGATCTGCGGAATGATTGGATAGATAATCTTTACCTGCTTTGGGGTGCATCATTTTATTTGCAAAAGAAATTTGATTCAGCCTATTTAATGTTCCAGTTCATAAATTATGCTTTTGCACCTAAAGAAAAGGACGGCTACTATCTTACCATAGGAAGTAAGATGGATGGGAATTCAGCCTATAGCATATCCACCAAAGAGAAAGGTGGTATCGTACGAAAAGTATTCGGCGAACCGCCCAGCCGAAACGATGCATTTATCTGGCAAATAAGAAATTTCCTGGCACAAGACCAGTTTGCTGAAGCATCCAGCATGATAGTGGCACTAAGGAATGATCCTGTTTTTCCAAAGCGGCTGAAAAATGATCTGCATGAAGTACAGTCGTTACTTTTTTATAAACAAAAGCAATGGGACAGTGCTGCTGTACATCTTGTAGGTGCTTTGAGCAATGCAACTAATCTGCAGGAAAAAGCCCGATGGGAATACCTTGCTGCACAATTATTTGAACTGGCAGGAAATTATAAAGAATCAGAAAAATATTATTCTAAAGTAAGTAGTCATACTACTGACCCAATCCTGGATATCTATGCAAGGCTTTCAACTATCCGTGTCAACAGGGACGGCGGCGATAAAGCCATTGAGAAAAATGTGAACACACTTTTAAGGATGGCCAAACAAAGCAAGTATGATGATTATAAGGATATCATTTACTATATGGCTGCTCAGATGCAATTGCAGGGAAGCAATGTGGATGAAGCCATGGCCTTATTGCTGAAAAGCACAAAGTTCAACAGTAATGGTGAAGAACAACGCAACAAAGCATTCCTGCAATTAGCAGAACTGTCTCTGGCAAGAAGAGAATACCGGCAGGCTTATAACTTTTACGATAGCATCCGCCTTGATGACCGTAGTTTAAAAAATGTGGATGAAATAAGAGACAAGAAAACTTCACTTGGTATCATTGCATCCAGTCTTGAGATCATTGAAAGGCAGGATAGCCTGCAACGCATTGCAGCTATGCCGGAAGAACAGCGAAAAGATTTTGTAAAGAAACTGGTGAAGCAGTTAAGAAAAGAGCAGGGTTTGAAGGACGAACCAACATCAGGCAATACGGCAGGTTCACCATTTGTCGCCCCAACGATCCCGACTTTATTTCCTACAAATACAAAGGGTGAATGGTATTTTTATAACACCGCATCCCGTACAAGAGGACAAGCAGAGTTTAAAAGCAGGTGGGGCACCAGGCCAAATGCAGATAACTGGCGTAGAAGTGCAGTTATTGGAAATGTGATCGGCAATAATGTTTCGGGTCAATCCGGAAATAATACCTCAGGTGGCCAGCAGGGAAATGTAAATAATGAGCTTTCATTTGATGCTTTGTATGATAACCTACCATTGACACCTGATCAATTAAAAATATCTAACGATTCTATACAGGAAGCGATGCTTGCATTAGGTAAAGCTTACATTCAAAACATTGAAGACTGTATTGCCGGCACTGCAACATTGGAAGAATTGAGAACAAAATTTCCCCGGTTTTCAAAGATAGATGAAGTGATGTTCCATCTCTATTATTGCTATAATAAGAATGGTGATGCAGCAAAAGCAGCAGCTTTAAAGAAAACTCTGACAGAAGATTACGGTATTAGCAAATACAGTAAGATACTGGCCACCGGCAGCAATCCAGAATCAGGTTTACCAAATCCGGATGCAACCAAAATCTATGAGAAGATTTATGACTTCTTCATAGAAGGTAATTTCCGGGAAGCTATCGCCCAAAAGAAAACTGCCGACAGTATTTATAAGAATAACTATTGGACACCGCAGCTTCTATACATTGAAGCGGTTTATTATATCAAAGAAAGACAAGATAGTATTGCAAAAGATGTACTTACAAAGCTTATTGGCCAGTTTGGAAATTCTCCATTAACACCAAAAGCAACTGTGATGCTGGATGTACTTAGCAGAAGAAAACAGATAGAAGAAGAATTAAGGAATATGGTAGTAACAAGATTGCCAGGAGATACAGCCACTGGTAAAGCACCTACCGTTATAATCACACAACCTCCTAAAAAAGATACTACTACAGTAACTCCCGTTGCGCCGGTAACCGTTCAGGTGCCACCAAGGGATACTACAAGTACAAAACCTGCTGTAGTTAGTTCATCTTATACTTTTTCTCCGGCTGAACCGCATTATGTTGTGCTATTGCTGAACAAAGTAGATCCTGTATTTTCCAACGAAGCTAAAAATGCTTTTATGCGATATAACCGGGATGCATTTGGCAGCAAAAATTATTCAATTGACCTCTTTGAATTAAATACAGATTATAAGTTACTATTGATAGCACCATTCGCCAATGCCCAGGATGCAATTAGTTATATTGATAAAACAAGACCAAGAACGGCATCAGAGATCATTCCATGGCTGAAAGGCGGCAAATACAACTTCACTATTCTTACCAATAGTAATTTTGACATTCTGAAACTAAATAAGGATGTGGATGTGTATAAGGCTTTTCTTGAGCAGCATTTACCCGGTAAGTTTCAATAAGTTAACAACTACAGAACGTAATAGTGTAATAATCATACTTTGACAAAAAATTAGATACACCTCCTGCCCTGCCCATCAGGTTTTTCTTAATTTCGACTTTCAATTTATTAATTAACCAGTTCTATATAAACCACAACCCCGTATGAAAAAAGCCGTTCGAATTTTCTGGCGCCTTTTTGCTTTTGGTTTTCTTGCTTTTGTTGCTCTTGTACTGATGGCCAATTTTGGAGTGTTTGGTAAAATGCCTTCTCTTTCAGAATTAGAGAACCCTTCTATCCTGCAAGCTTCAGAAGTATATGCAGAGGATGGAACCCTGATGGGTAAATACTATACTGAAAGAGGCAACCGCAGCAACGTAAAATACCGTGATATTTCAAAACATGTGATAGATGCTTTGATTGCTACTGAGGATGAACGTTTCTATAAACACAGCGGTATTGATTTTAAATCAACCTTAAGGGCAGTAATTACATTGGGTTCACAAGGCGGTGGCAGCACCATTACTCAGCAGTTGGCGAAAGCATTACTGGAACAGGGAAGTAAAAACAGGGCCTTTCGGGTAATTGAAAAATTGAAAGAATGGATCATTGCTGTAAAACTTGAAAAGAATTTTACCAAAGAAGAAATAATTACTCTTTACCTGAATGTGGTTCCATTTGGTAATAATATCTATGGCATCAGAAATGCTTCAAGAACTTTTTTCCAGAAAGAACCAGACAGGCTGAATGTAGAAGAAGCCGCTTTACTGGTTGGTATGCTGAAGGGCAACAGTATTTATAATCCTGTAAGAAACCCCAAAGCTGCATTGGACAGAAGAAACATTGTTCTCGGTCAGATGGAGGTAAATGCAAAGATCACCCCTGCGGAAGCAGCAAGAGTAAAAGCATTGCCCATCAAACTCAATTACAAAAAACTGGATGAGAATACTGGTTATGCACCCTATTTCAGGGAAGTACTAAAGACAGAGGTAAGAGATGCTATAAAGGGATTGGAGAAACCAAATGGCGATCCATATGATATTTACAACGATGGTTTAAAAATTTATACCACTATCAACCTGCAGATGCAGGAATATGCTGAAGAAGGTATGGCCCAGCATATGGCCATGTTGCAAAAAGGTATCAATGCCCGTTATGACATGAAGAATGGCACAGTGTGGAAAGGAAGAGAAAAATTTCTTGAAAAAGCCATGAAGGAATCTGACAGGTGGAAAAACCTGGAAGAAGATGGATTAAGTGATAAGGAGATCAGGGCAAGTTTTGAAGTAAAAACTGAGATGAAAATCTTTGCCTGGAATGTAAAAAGAGAGATGGACACGGTAATGACTCCGCTTGATTCAATCAAATACCATTTACAGATGGAACAAGCGGCATTTATGGCAATGGATCCTGTAACCGGTGAAGTGAGGGCCTGGGTTGGTGGTATTAATTTTAAAACTTACAAAAATGACCATGTCAATTTAAAAACTAAAAGACAAGTTGGTTCTACCATAAAACCGTTCCTATATACGCAGGCAATGGAAGAAAGAGGTTTTACGCCTGAAACAGATTGTGAAAATGTAGCTCAATTTTTTCCGGGTAGTGGCTGGGTGCCAGCAGGAAGGAAGTGTGGTGGTGGCAGCATGACCATGGCAAATGCATTGGCCTATTCAAAAAACTGTGCAACTGCCTATATCATGAAACAGGTGGGACCGCAACAGTTTTCCGATTTTCTTTCCCGCATAAATATCCCCACTAAAGTAAAACCGTTCCCGTCCATTGCACTAGGCACCTGTGATTTATCTATTTATGAAATGCTTTGGGGCTATACAATTTTTGCCGGCAGGGGTTTTTCAACTAAACCTTATTGCATCAGCCGTATTGAAGACCGCAATGGCAATGTCATAAAAAGATTTGACTACAGCGTAAACAGGAAAGAAGCTATTAGTGAAATAACGGCTTATACTATGGCCAGGATGATGCAGGGAACAGTTGATAAAGGTACAGCAAGAGGTATGCGATCGAGAGTTGGTGCGTTAGAAATGGGTGGTAAAACCGGAACAACTGATGATAACGCCGATGCATGGTTCATTGGTTATACTCCACAACTACTTGCCGGTTCGTGGGTTGGGTTTGAATATCAATTTATGCGTAACCAGGGAGATGGATCAAGGATTGCCCGGCCCATCACAGAATATTTCTTTAAAAAGGTATTGGCTGATAAAAAATTGGGTATTGAAAAGGATGCAAAGTTTGTGAAGCCTGCTGAAATGGAAAATGAGATCAACAGTGCTGATATCCTTATAAGCGATACAGATCCAAACCCCGGAGCTGAAGGCAGCGATCAGGGTGTTGGTGATGGCCAGGATTATTTTAATGATTATAACTACGATAATTCAGGCGACACATTAGGCCCGGAATCAAAACCATTAAAGAATGAAGAGGAGAAAAAACCAGTAAAGAAAGATACAACTTCAACTATTGTAAAATCACCTGCTAAAAAAGAAGATTCCGACAGTAAACCCATCGGGTCAGCAGTGGAAGAGCCCGAAAAGAAAAAAGGCTTGCTGAACAAACTGTTGAATAAGAAAAACAAAGATTAAATCCTTTCATAAAATATCACAAAAAGGTTTTGCAGATGCAAAGCCTTTTCTTTTTCTTCCCTACCAGATTTTAACTTTGAAAAATATGCGATCAGTAAGAGAAGCCACAGAAACAGATATTCATCTTATCAGGGAGCTTACGTATAAAGTCTGGCCACAGACTTATGCAAATATGCTATCAAAAGAACAAATTGACTATATGCTAAACCTTATGTATAGTGAGGAGTCGTTGAAACAACAAATGCAGGAAGGTTCCCAGTTCCTCATCATATCGGATAAAGAAGAACCCGTTGGTTTTGCTTCGGTAAAACAAACAGACAGCACTACCTTCAAACTTGATAAGATCTATATATTGCAATCTCAACAGGGAAAAGGCACAGGAAGGTTCTTCTTGGACTATATCATTAAAGAGAAACAGAAAAAAGGGGCAAGCAAACTTTGGTTACAGGTAAAAAGGGATAACCCGGCAAGAAACTTCTATGAAAAGTATGGCTTTGAAATAACAAGAGAAGCCGATTTCGATATTGGTAATGGTTATTATATGCAGGACTACATCATGGAGAAAAAAATCTGAGACTGCCCCTCTCTACTCAGTCTTCAAAACTTTCTTACAATCAAGGTATTTAACCGGGTCCATTGGTGTTTCAAAATTGTACATCAGGAATTCCAGTTTGCCTCCGGGGTCTATATACCCAATTGACTGCCCTGTTTTTAGATTATCATTTCTTCTCACAATTGCTTTTGACAAACCGGAATACCAAAAATAATAATCCTTGTAATAAAAGACAACATCCCATTTACCATCATCATTCTGCACTACATTGGTAACTCTTCCCGTAATGCAGGCTTTAACAGTTGTATCTGGCACACTAACCAGTACAATACACAGATCAGGTTCATCAAACCGCATAATATTTTTTGGCGGGGGCACAACCATTGCTTCTTCTAACGGACATTTTAACCAGATACTGTCTTTTTGTGCCAGCAACGTAGCCGGTAACAATAGAAACATTACCAGCATGCCATTAACCAATTTATTCATAAGGCAAGTTTATTAATCAGAAAACCTTAGTTTCTTCGCCATTTCAGCACTTATACCTTCAGCAGAAATTCCATAGCCACTTACCAATATACCTTTCAAACCACTTGAAGATTCAATTCCATAAACGATTGATTCATCGGCCGGGTTTGAATCTCCTTCAAAACGATAAAATTCAGCGATCTCAAAATCAGCAATATCGAACTTATCGTTGTTGCAGACGAGACAATTTTCCTGAAGGTTGAAATCAACAGAAAAACCTCTTTCTCTTAATCCGTTTATTGCTGCTGAAAGGGTATCGTATGCGTACATGATTATAAATTCTGTCGAATAAATTTACGATATAATACCGGATTATGATTTAGTATATAATCCGATGTGTTTGTTTTACCACTCCCATAACAAAAATACTTTGTACCTGACCCATATTCTCAATTTGACTCAACTTGTTTACATGAAAATCATAGTACGTTTCCATATTCTCCGAAATCACTTTCAGCATAAAATCAAACTCACCAGAAATATTATAACACTCTACAATTTCATTTAAAGCATGAATGGCTTTGATAAATTTTGCTCCGGCTGCTTTGCTGTGTTCTTTTAGCGAAACATAACAAATTACTGTTAACCCTTTACCCACCTTTGACGAATTCACTAATGCAGCATATTGTTTAATAACACCAGTTTCTTCCAATCGCTTTATTCTTTCATGCACAGGTGTAGGTGTAAGGTTAATTTTATCCGCAATCTCTTTAACCGTCATCCTGGCATTGTCCTGTAACAGTTTTAAAAGCTCAATATCTTTTTCGTCCAATTGTATAAAAGAGGAATCTGCTGTTTTATTAACTTTTGCCATACTAAAAATAATTATTCACTAAAATTATAATATAATTTAGTATAAATCACCAAAATATTCAAACAAAATACCATTTTATTCTATAATCGTATATTTGCAATCTAAATAAGTAAATATGTCTACAACAACTAAATCAATCGATTTTAGCCTCAAGTATAAAGTGGCTGATATTTCCCTTGCAGCATGGGGACGTAAAGAAATAAGACTTGCCGAAGCAGAAATGCCAGGTTTAATGTCAATAAGACAAGAGTACGGCGCTTCTCAACCCCTTAAAGGTGCAAGAATTGCTGGTTGCTTACACATGACCATTCAAACGGCAGTGCTGATTGAAACATTAGTTGCGTTAGGAGCTGAAGTTAAATGGAGTTCTTGTAATATCTTCTCTACACAAGATCATGCTGCTGCTGCTATAGCTGCTGCTGGTATTGGTGTGTTTGCCTGGAAAGGACAAACTCAGGAAGAAGCTGACTGGTGTATCGAACAAACTCTATTTTTTGGCAGTAAAGACAAGCCATTGAACATGATACTTGATGATGGAGGCGACCTTACCAACATGGTGCTGGATACTTATCCTGAACTGGTGCAACATGTAAAAGGAATTTCAGAAGAAACAACCACTGGTGTTCATCGTTTATACGAAAGAGTGGCTAAAGGAACTTTGCCAATGCCTGCTATCAATGTGAACGACTCGGTTACTAAATCTAAGTTTGATAATAAATACGGATGTAAAGAATCTTTAGTGGATGCTATCCGCCGTGCTACGGATGTTATGATGGCTGGTAAAGTAGCTGTTGTTGGTGGTTATGGTGATGTAGGTAAAGGCTCCGCTGCTTCATTGAAGGGTGCAGGTTGCCGTGTAATCGTTACTGAAATTGATCCAATCTGTGCTTTACAGGCTGCCATGGATGGTTTTGAAGTAAAGAAAATGATCGATGCAGTAAAAGAAGCTGATATTGTTGTTACTGCTTCGGGTTGTCGTGACCTCATCACCGGCGAACATTTCAAACTGATGAAGGACAAAGTGATTGTTTGTAACATCGGGCACTTTGATATTGAAATTGACATTGCCTGGTTGAATACAAATTATGGAGATACAAAAGATACTATCAAACCACAGGTTGATATTTATACTATTGATGGTAAAGATATCATCATCCTTGCAGAAGGAAGGTTAGTGAACCTTGGTTGTGCAACAGGACACCCATCATTTGTAATGAGTAATTCATTTGCTAACCAGACACTGGCTCAAATAGAATTGTGGAAGAACAATAAGAATTATGAAAACAAAGTGTATGTACTTCCAAAACACCTTGATGAGAAAGTAGCAAGGCTGCACCTTTCTAAGATAGGCGTTGTACTGGATGAGTTAACCGAATCTCAGGCAGCTTATCTTGGTATTACCAAAGAAGGGCCTTTCAAACCTGAGCAATACAGGTATTAATTGAATTTGATATAGTTTAAAAAACGTCAAGCCAAAAGCTTGACGTTTTTTTATGCAGCCTCCCCTTTATATGGAAAGCTGAAAGTAACAGTTGTGACTTTTTTTTGTGGACCGGTGACGGAAATATGCCCTCCAAAAGCAGCAGCTTCCCTTTCGATGGACATAATACTGTATGCAAGTGCATACCCATTATAATTATTTCTTTCCTGTAATTCCAATACAATTGTATCCCTGAAACGGTCGGCAGAAATATAAATCTCTCCGTTCTTAGAATTAGAGACCATTGCCCCAAGCAGATCTTTCATCACAAAAACGGCACGATGCATTTCTTCACCAAGGCCAATCCCATGTCTAACCTGGTTCACCACACAGGTATTGTTTCGATTGGCGACGGGCAGCGACCCGATCACAAGATTACTCATCAATTGTTTTAAGGAAACTGCGGTAGCTACAGCACCCTGGTTTTGCGATGGAATAGTTTT
>CAYVSH010000031.1:0-8073 GCA_964453625.1 uncultured Chitinophaga sp. | reverse complement strand
CATAAGTATAGAATTTCTAAATGGTTTAAAAGAAACGATCTGATGTAGTAAGCATACTGATCTGTCCCTGACATAAAAGTAAGGTAGCAGGTATGATTAATACTAGCGAGATAACTAAAATTTGCTCGGTTCAGCAGTTTAACCAAATCAGGCTAAGTGTTTTTACGGGAACCCTTACTTTATAAGAGTTTTGGATTCGTTGACAAGGCAGGTTGCCAGTGTCATAATCATTGATTGCTCTGGTGGGGCTATATTAAGCGTTGATTCCTTTTTGTTGTTTCCTGTAAAAACGATACTGGCAATTTTCTGGGTCATCAGCCGCTGAAGCAACGTTGTTGTTGAAGCAGTATTCCTGAAAACAAACTGAAACAAACCTTCACAGTTCATCGTACCGCCATTACGAGAAATAGCTTTTGACTTAACACCTTCAAACATTATGCTGGCAGTAGAATTATTATCAAAACATTTATTGGCCCCTTCAATTGAGAAAAGTACTACCACTTCTTTGCTATCTGCATCAATAGTTAGCGAACCACCATCAACAAAAATAAAACCGGTAGAAATTTTTACTTCCTTTGTAAAGGGGTCTGTTTCCCTGTTAAGCTTGCAATCCTGTGATGCGGCAAAGAGAGGAATTATTAAAACTAAACTCAATATCTTTTTCATATTCCGGGTTTGATGCTAAAATAAATATTTATTGGTTTCTAACACTAACCAGATTGTTAAAGGCCGACCATCGTTGCAAACCAAATTGCAGGTCAGTATATAAATCTAAGAGCTATACTTGCTTTCAATCAATTATTGTGAACAACTTTTTATTCAACGAGACATGTGAATAGCATAATAATTGATACTTACCAGAACTTAAAAAATCCAACTATGCATATGAATTTTGTGAAGATGGTACAGTTTACCCGTTTAGTAAAAGCAGATGAGCGGCTTCGGGAGTTTAATTTCAAAAAACTAAAAGGACCCGAGGAAGAAGTTTTCAGTGTGAATGTTTGTAATGAACGGGGTGACCGGCTCTTTTTCAATATGGAGAAAAGGGAAGGTAGCTGGGCCATACAGCCGTGTGACCTGCCTAAATGGATACTACAAAACGAAAAGAAACTGAATGAAGTACTGGAAGATGAATTAAAGAATTGGCATTAAACCTTTCTTACTTGTCATTCATCCTGAACCGTTGCCTGATTTTTTCTGCTTGATTCTCATTAATAGAAGATGTTCTTTTTAATACTCTGATAAAAAAATCTACTTCTTTCTCAGTTGCAGGGCATCCTGCATTCTCACCGTCTTCAAGTCCTTCACCATCCTTTCTTATTTTTGAATCTGCGAGTAAGTTTCCATCTTTATCAAATATTAACCAAAAGGGAATTCCCTGCCCATCTCCATGATGTTTTACTTTTAATTCTTCGGCACCGGGATTTTCCAAATGTTTTTTAGCCGGAGATTCATTTACAACCAGGTGGCGAATAACATAGTTATCATTAAAAAAATCTTTACATTCAGCATCATTCATACTGGTATCCATCCGGTGGCACCAGCCACACCACGAAGCATGAAAAATAATAAAAACATTCTTATTTTCTGAACTGGCAATTCTATAGGCCTCCGCTAAAATATCTGAAGCAGGTTTTACAGATGGCAATGCCGATGGCTGAGCATTGGCTAAATCTATACCAGCAAAAAAAACTACTGCCGAAAACAGAAGAGCTTTAAACATAGCAATCGTTTATTATAATTATAACCTAACGGCGGTGCCAGTGGCAATTACCATCAGCATACTACCACCGCTTCCTACAGTTTCAAAATCAAGGTCAACACCAAGGATACCATTAGCCCCCATTGCTTGTGCCTTTTGCGACAATTCCCGGAGGGCATCTTCTTTGGCTTGCTCCAAAACTTTTTCATAGGTTTTGCTCCTTCCCCCGAATACATCCCGAAGGCCTGCAAAAATATCCTTGAAAATATTGGCACCAATAATACTTTGTGCATTGATAACACCAAGATATTCCTGAACCGGCCTTCCATCAACTGTGCTTGTAGTTGTAACTAACATATTTATTGTTTTAATTTTTCAAATATAGCTTTTAGTTGTAAATCCTCTTCAACAACAACTTTTTTCGAAGCCTCTTCTAAATATGCTATTCGTTTGTCAACATCAGGATGACTACCAAGGATCTCAGGCAACCCATCAGATGGCGCCGACATTTTTAAATGAGTAAACAGGTCAGTAAATCCCTTTGGATCAATCCCCCTTTTCGCCAGGATAGAAAGCCCATCTATATCAGCTTCCTTTTCCAGCTTTCTGGAATACTTTAATGATTTTAAATTATCTGCATGGTCAACTATTACGGATGTTACTGTTCCAAATCTCCCAAACAATAATCCGAGAAACACTTTTGAACCAAGTCTCCTGAAAATGGACTTGGTAGAATGCTTGTTGTTTATATGAGTAAACTCATGACTAAGCAGTGCAGCTAATTCCGGGTATGAAGTAATCTCTTTCAGCAAAGCACTATATACAACTATTCGTCCACCGGGCAGTGCAAAAGCATTTACTGTGTTGTTATTCACCACGGTTATTGTAATTGTGTAAACACTGGGTACATCCATCTGCTGGAAAAACTCGTTGAGAATAAAACTCTTTGCTGTATCCTCCTGCCCCGGGAGACCTAATGCATTGTATACAGCATCACCTAGTTGTTTTTCCGTTTTGGGAGAAACCCTTGAAGCCATCTTTTCTGAAAGCCAGGGAACGATCAATAAATAAAGCAAAAAGAGCACTGCCAGTATACCAAGAAACAAAAGACTATTCCGTATCCACTCCTTTCCGCTGCTTTTCTTATGCCATGCTTTTGCATTTTCCGTTTGTATTTCTTTAATGAAAGCTGCAGCATCTTTCCCCTCTACTACCAGTTTTGCACCAGTCTTTTTTGTGTTGCTGATTATAGATTGATTTGTAGCTAAACTAAAATCTGCTTCTAGATCCTTAATCTGCCAACTCTCCATCGCATTACTGCCATCTTCATTTCGATAACCTATGCTCAGGTTTTTGTCAAACACCAAAACAGTAGACTCTTTTTGCTCTGCACCATGAGAAGTATTGTATATACCGAAAAAACTCTTCATAACGGTTCTTATGATCGGAATTTAAAGATAAATGAAAAAGTAATCAGGCTGATTTTATTATTGATAAACAAATACTTAAAAACCTTGTTATATCCCCGGAAAACAAAACCTTTGCAAACAAAATTTAAGATATAATAAAGCTATGGTTCAGGCTTATAATTTTCTTGCTTCCTGGCAACTATTCCCTGAAAAAGGAGTGTATGAAAATGGAGAAAGACCTAAAAGCGGCATATATAAAATAGAAGCAGTTCCGGACAGAAAAGAGCTCATGATTTATCATAACTGGGTTTCACTGGAAAACAATGCTTTTACCAGCTCCTATAAGGTAAATGCAGATGGTGAAATCAATGACTTTGATAAGAAGGAACTGGCCGATAAAGTACAGGCTTTGCTCCCTGATGGAATCTCTTTTGAAATTCATTTTTATAAAAAGGGAGAAGTAATACTTCATATCGTTCATGAAATAATGCCGAACGGCTATCTCAAAATAACACAACAAGGAATAAAAGAGGATGGAGCCTCATATACCAACACAGAATATTATCATAAACAACTGAGTGTGCTGCCCTACTCTGCATCTGTTGCGGGTGCTGTAATTAAAGCCACGGAAGAAGGTGTGATAAAACACAAGGCCCTGACTGCAATGGAAGAACAAACCAATATGCAATTAGAACAGATTCGCCAGCAAATAGAGCTACTGGCGTTACAGGCACATGAGATCCAAAAAAGAAAAGAGTTGTCTATGAATATCTATGGGGCAAAACTCTCTTTCAAGCCAAACATTGGTCAAACCTATTATCTCTACGAAAAAAAAGATGATAGCTTTATTCTCTCACTTGTATCACCAAAAGAATGGGGTGCTTCCGGCCCATTTAAAAAATTTGTAGCAGCAGTTCAGCTATTAGCTGATCATACATGGAAGGAATTATAAACTATTTTTCAAGTAGTTATCAAAAAAATAAGAGTATTTACCTAAAAAAATAGTACTTAATTATACTAAGTGTTTACCATTATCGTTTATAGTAGGAATAACCATCCAATATCCAGATATGAGAAACATTCTACTCATAGCAGGTACTGTCTTGCTATTATTCTTCAGCACTAACGTACAATCACAAACCAGTTTAAGCTGGCTTAGTTCATTTATCCCAAGTTGGTCAAACGGTAATACTTCCGGTTCTGCCAATAATATAGGTGGCAGTGGAATTAATTGTAATGTTACCTCAACCATCTTTGGTGGAGGCTCATACCAATTAGCGTTGGGCTCTTCCGGGGCTCAAACACCTACTGTTTCAGGTGCTACATTTACAGTTCCGGGAACCAGTAGCAGGTTACAGGTAACCCCAAACTATAGTAATAACACTGCTTATACAAATATTGTCATGAATTTCACTTCTATGGCAACTAATGTAACCTTCAGAATTGTTGATATTGACAAAAGCAGTTCAACCAGTACTTCTTATTTCGACAGGGTAACTGTGACGGGAACAAATGGTGTTACAACTTTTTATCCTACTATCACAAAGTATGATGCAGTTACTGACCCCAATTTTCTCGTAATTAGTGGTAATGTGGCACATGTAAACACCACAAGCGGCCAGGCTGGCAATACTCCTTCAGATGCGACAGATCAGCGAGGTACAGTTACTGTAAACTTTGGTTCGGCCATTATTAACAGCATCACAATCCGGTATGATAATGCTCCAGGTGCCGATGCAAACCCCGCATCGCAGGCTATTGCAGTTGGCTCGGTAAGTTTTACAAATTCTGCATTACCAGTTACTTTAACATCATTTAGCGGACATAGCCAGGGACAGGCTGTAATTCTTAACTGGAAAACACAGGAAGAAATAAATATTGAATCCTACAGTGTGCAAAGAAATACAGGCAGTAGCTGGGAAACTATCGGGACTGTTCCTGCATCCGGTAATAGTGGTATTACAAACTATACATATACTGATCTTAATCCACAAGGAAACATTCTGCTATACCGGCTTAAGATCAATGAACAGGATAACAGAAATAAATATTCATCTATAGTAAGGATAAACTCATCAGATACCAAAGCAAGTATTTCAGGCTACCCTAATCCGTTTACCACACAGGTCAATATTTCAATTGGTTCACTAATTAACCAACAGGTATCGGTGAATATTTATGAAGCTACTGGGAAAACAGTAAAGTCTGAATTGAAAAATTTATACGCTGGTAACAATAATTTCACGATTAACGGCTTAGAAGAATTAAGCCGTGGAATTTATTTTATTGAAGTAAAAGACTCTCCCGGCAACTCTTTAGGCCGTACTCAATTACTTAAAAACTAACAAGCCATTTCGAAAAGATAAGCCCTGCCTTACCCGGCAGGGTTTTCTTTTATATAATTAACTTTGAAAAAAAATATTGATGACCAAACTTTCTGTGAACATCAACAAGTTTGCAACACTTCGTAATTCCCGTGGAGGCAACAATCCAGATGTATTAAAAGCTGCTGTTGATGCACAGCGTTTCGGTGCTGATGGGGTAACCGTACACCCAAGACCGGATGAACGACATATCCGTTATAACGACGTAAGAGAAATCAAAAAGATAATCACTACAGAATTTAATATTGAAGGGAATTGTGAAGAACAGAAATTCATTGATCTTGTATTGGAAACAAAACCCGACCAGGTGACACTAGTTCCGGATGTCTTAGGTCAATTGACAAGTGACCATGGCTGGAATACCATTGAACATAAAGAATACCTGGTTGAAAAAATTAAGATTTTTAAGAACGCAGGGATCAGGGTTTCCATCTTTGTTGACCCTATAATTGAAATAATAGAGGGGGCAGCAGCTACAGGTACAGACAGGATTGAATTATATACTGAATCATATGCCACAGAATTTTCAAAAGGAAATAAAGAAAAAGGAATAGCCCCATATATTGAAGCTGCAAAAAAAGCACAGGAACTGGGGCTTGGAGTAAATGCCGGACATGATCTTGACCTAAAAAACCTGAAATATCTGAAACAACAGATCGCCTGGATAAATGAAGTGAGTATTGGGCATGCACTTATTTGCGATGCCCTATACCTTGGGTTCGAAAATGCTGTACAGTTATATAAAAGACAATTGAAGTAATTTTTAAAAAATAACTTGGGCAATTTTCCCCAATATGCAACATTCCATGATTTTATTTGTCATATTTATGAATGCTGCAATACCAGGTAACAATAAAATTTAAAATGAGTGATGACTTCATGGATTTAGTTCCTCCTCATCGCACTTATATCAACTTCCTTATAAATAAAGGAACCATTGAACATTACGCAGTTAGCATGGAAACACAAAGATCATGGATCACCCTGAATGCTGACAGCAAAATGGAAGTAGAAAAGCTGCTGCAAAAATCCCCGCTGTTCAAATTCTGGACTTATGAAATAGACGAATTATTCGTTTTGGATGGCCAGCATTACCGGCTACCGGAAGTAAATCCCAATTAGGCTTAGTTATTTTTCGGCCCACTTAGGTTTTCTTTTCATCACTTTTTTATAAATAGGACAGTCTTGGGAATGTGCACCTGGTAAATAGCCGGTACTCATCAAAAATTCATTTACGATTTCTCCTCCAGTAAATCGAAAAGATTGTTTAAAAAGTTTCACCCATTCTTCTTTTGTTTTTGGATGATGTTTATTCAGCCAGTTCTTAAAAGAACCAAATTCCTTTTGGATGCATTTTATGCATTTAGCATTATGTATTGCCGCTTCTATTTTCAATCGGTTGCGAATGATACCGGCGTCCAACATTAATTTTTCTTTCTTTTTATCCGAATACCGGGCTACTTTGTCAATATTGAAACCATCATATGCCTTAAAGAAATTGTCTTTTTTCTTCAGAATAGTTTCCCAGCTTAAACCGGCCTGGTTAATTTCTAATATCAGACGGGCAAAAAGCAGGTTATCATCTTGTATGGGGAAACCATACTCCAGGTCATGATAGTCTTTGTGAACGGTATATTTTCCTTTGGTTTGAACAAATTCGCAATAAGTAGTTGCCATAAATGAGAAAATCCCGTTTTAAACGGGATTTTGTGGGAGTTGACGGGTTCGAACCGCCGACCCTCTGCTTGTAAGGCAGATGCTCTGAACCAGCTGAGCTAAACTCCCATTTTTAACGGGAGTGCAAAGATAAGGCTGAGAGACTTTCAGCCAAATTTTTTGTGTTCTTTTATCCACTTATATGAATCAATATTTGACACCATGACTGTCAGCACTCCCGGCAATATGAAGGGCAAATGCTGCAAGGGCCACATCTTTCAGTAGATTGATAAGAGCAGACTGCCGCATATCCGGATCACCTGATTCATAATAATTAGGAAGATGAATAGTTATCACAAAAATAAATAAGAGCAGGGCCAGCAGGTAAGCCGCCAGCTTTACAAATCTATTAGTGATAAATGCCAATGCTGCAAGAATAAATGAAACCCCGATAACATATACCCATGTGATGCCACCGGGAATGTTACCTGGAACAAAGACCACAAGGTTCCGTGGATTTTGAAAGTGATAAATCCCAAATACGATCATGACTAATGCCAGAATGTAAATGGCGATGCGGGAAATAATTCGTTGTGTCATAACTGGAATTTTTAAAAGTGAACAATTATGATTCCTACGACCGAAAAGCTCCCAGGTGGCACAGAAAAACTATTTCATAAGAACTATTATAGTATAATTCCCAAAGTTACGGTATCACGAACGCCGTTGATAATTGAAGTATATTTGATTGTATAATTTCCAGAGCTACTGAACCGAATAATTGCACTTCTGTCCAAGCCCACATTTGTATTCTCCAGAAACCACTGATGCCCAGTAGAGTTTGGATTAAGCGAATAAAAAAGGGCATTAGCCGGCGTACCCTGGCATCTGTCCATAAAATAAGAAATGTTCGATTTATTCG
>CAYVSH010000030.1:0-25508 GCA_964453625.1 uncultured Chitinophaga sp. | reverse complement strand
TATGTATCTGCCAGTTTCGCCAGTTCAAGATCATGTGTAGCTACCATACCAATCGCATTGTGATGTATCAGTTGTTTGATCAATGCAGTTGAACCAGTATGCCGGTCGGCTGAATTGGTGCCTCTCAGAATCTCATCAAGTAATAAAAAAACTTTTTCATTTCGATAAACTGCTTCGATTATCTCTTTTAATTTTTTTAGTTCTGCATAAAAGGTAGATGTACTTTCTTCCAGGTTATCACTTACCCTCATACTGCTCATTACTTTCAATGGCGACATTGAAAATTGTTTTGCACAAACCGGTGAACCCATCATAGCCAATACAATATTTACACCGGTACTTCTAAGGAAAGTACTTTTGCCTGCCATATTCGAACCTGTGATAAGGCTAACCTGATTCGTTCCTCTTGTGGAATATGAATTATCAACTCTTTTGGCAGGCGGGATCAAGGGATGCCCCATGTCATCCATTTCAAGGAAAGGTTCTCCTTCATGCAAAATGGGAAAGCACCATTGGGGATGATTAAATGACAAGTTTGCTAATGATGATACGGCTTCAAATCCTGCAAGAGATGAAAACCAATTGCTGGTATTTTCTTTATTAATAGTCTTCCATTTTTCAAGGGCAAATATTTGTTGCAGGTCCCAGCAAAGCAAGGCACTTAATGGGATGAATACAACAGGGTTTAACCGGTAGTCAAGCCTGTCTAAGATCTTTTTCAGCTTTTTGATAGAACCGGAAGCAGTTGATCCGGTTTGTACAAATGCTTTGTTTAATTCTGTGAGATATTTGCTATTGAAACTCTTTTTTTCTATCAAGGCAATACTTTCAGCAAGTGTTTCTAACTCTCCGGTAACTTTATTAAGTTTAAAATAGGACGGCATAATTAGTTTTGAGATCCAGAAAGCAATGGCAAGCATCAATAATATAATAGGTAAGAACTGGTTAAACTGGATAATATTAATAATATAAAGCCCTGTGATTGTTAAACTGATCAGTGGAAATAGTATCCTCGCCGCTTTCCAAAAGTTATTATTGATGAACCGGTTATCTTCATTAAGCCATTTACAGATATTTTCTTCTGTGCGGATAGTAAGTTTATTTTTTATTCCAGCCGCCTGAAGTTGTTGTCTCCAATCCAATTCTTTGGTTAGTTCCATTACAGCCTCTTGTTTTTGATGACTTGTATCTATGTTATCAGCAGTTGTAAGCCAGTCAGCAAATAGTTTATTCCCCTGTTCCGAATTCGTTCTGTTACAATATTGATATACTGAAGCCCTCCCAAAAATATCAAGGTCGTTTGCGTATGAGTGTTGTTCAGGTTTCCACTCCATTCCATCAGGGAAATCAAGATATTGATGATCCAGTGCTGCTAATTCTTTTTGATTAATACTTGCTAGCAGTAAATTATTTTCAATGGAGTTACTATTTGTAAGGTCTTTTGATACGAAGATGATAAATACCGAAATGAGTATAACAAAAACAAAAGCTGCAAAAAGCAATGAAGAATTGAGTATTATCCAGGAAATTATGAAGGCCGCAAGAAAGGATAGCAGTCTTAACCAGGCTAAACTTTTTTTTCTTTGTTGTAGTTTTTTTAATTGATTAGATAAGTTTTCAAGCCTTGCTTTGTAAATTGTTTCTAAGTTTAGATTGCTCATAGATTAAAGCTAATAGATTCCAATGTTTTTAATAAATGTTTTAAATTCAATAGTGTTAAAATCAGTAAATTTGTAAATTGTCTTTAGCTTCAGTCATTACAATGGGGGTGCCCGGTTTTGACAGCGTAGGTCTTTGAAAGTGTAAGCATGTACTGCGTTGCGTAATTAGCAGTTTAATCTGAATACGAAAACTATAAATGGCAATACACAGTATGCCATGGCTGCCTAATCAGTGATTAAGTAGTCATTTGGGCCGCCGGGCCGGTTGACTTGTTACCATGCCCCGCCGCCGACTCAAAAACAAAACAGGTTGCTGCAATCATAGGCTGTGCCGGTTGCTTAAGACTATTCAGCTAAGGAATTAATCGGTTGTCTTTTTCCAGTTGATTCCCGACATAACAAAATTGAATAAACATGTAGAAAGCTTTTGAAGAATATGTTTGGACAGGGGTTCGATTCCCCTCACCTCCACTTTGAACACAACAGCATTTTAAATGCTGTTGTTTTTTTATCTGCTATTATGCAAATTATCAGAAATACCTTTTTTATTGGTTTAACAATCTTCTTAATTGCCTGTAATAATAGCAAGGAAGATAAAATGGGTACTGATAATGATACCGCTCATTCATGTATGAAAATTCCTGCAAGGTTTGGCAGCAGCGATAGTTTGACTAATTCTATTACACCAGTCGGGGATACATCATATGCTGGCATGGTTCTTATACCTGCCGGAACTTTTGAAATGGGGGCTGATAATAAACAGGCATCACAAGATGAATACCCAAAGCATAAAGTTTCACTTGATTCCTTTTATATTGATATAACTGAAGTTACAAATGCACAGTTCAAAAAATTTGTGGATGCAACGGGTTACATTACTACTGCGGAAAGAAAACCCGACTGGGAAGAATTAAAGAAGGATGTGCCACCCGGTACACCCAGACCGCATGATAGCTTGCTTGTTGCAGCCTCATTAGTTTTTAATTCTTCATCCGGACCTGTGAACCTGAATGATTATACAGCCTGGTGGAGTTGGATTAAAGGTGCAAGTTGGAAACATCCGCAAGGCCACGGCAGTTCAATTGTCGGCAAAGAAAATTTTCCGGTAGTTCATGTAAGTTGGGATGATGCAATGGCATTTTGTAAATGGGCAGGTAAAAGATTACCTACTGAAGCTGAATGGGAATATGCTGCAAGAGGAGGTATTATTAATAATATATATCCATGGGGAAACGAACATGTAAATACTGGGAAACCAAAAGCAAATAGCTGGGAAGGAAAATTTCCCTATTTCAACGAGCAAAAAGATGGCTTTTTGAGATCAGCACCTGTTCGTTCATTTTCACCAAATGGTTATGGATTGTATGATATGGGTGGCAATGTGTGGGAATGGTGCAGCGATTGGTACGACCATGAGTATTATAAGCAACTAGATGGCAAAGTAACCCATAATCCCAAAGGCCCCGGTAAAAGTAATGATCCAGACGATCCTTATACTCAAAAAAGAAGTTTAAAGGGAGGCAGTTTTCTTTGTAACGACTCTTATTGCAGCGGTTACAGAGTTTCCCGCAGAATGAAAAGCAGTCCTGATACAGGATTGGAGCATACTGGTTTCCGCTGCGTTAAAGACGTAAAACTGTCTAAGTGAAAACTTACTGTTCTGATAAGAATTTGTAGTTATTCAACTACATAAGTACGGGAACAAATATTACTTACTAAAGCCTTACTGTTCTATTTTTTACAATAGTTCAATATATTCTCTTTGACATACAAAAGCAGAATAAGAAAAACCAATGAGTAAAGAGCAGAGGTCCCGTTTTTAGATCCGATACTTTTTGAGATTTGTACCAGTGAATATCCTGATCCGTGCCTCAATGAATTGTAAGAAAGATTTTTAACGGTAAAAGTATAACAGATTATAAGGGAATATACTTAAAAAGCAAATTCAATCGAATTTTTAAGTAAAAATGCAGGTTCCTTTTACGTTAAAATAATGTTTTATATGTAATTTATATTGTTAAGTCCAAATCATCTATTTAAAATTTACACATCTTATGGAAAAAATCACCATCCTGCTTGTCGATGACCATAAACTAATTAGGGAGTCCTGGTCATTTATTCTTAACAGCGATACTCGTTTTAATGTAATAGGGGAAACCAGCAATGGAAATGATGCTGTTGAATTTGCAAAAGAAAAGAAACCGAAAATCGTTTTAATGGATATTAATATGTCTCCGGTAAACGGTTTTGAAGCAACAAAACTGGTTAGAAAGTATTCCCCCGGTTCAAAAGTTATCGGCATTTCTATGCACAGTATGCCGGCCTATGCCCGTAAAATGCTACAGATGGGTGCAATGGGTTATGTAACCAAGAATTCATCCAAGAATGAATTGATGACTGCTATTGTGGAAGTAAATGATGGCAAAAAATATGTTTGTGATGAAGTCAAGAACATACTTGCCCAACAAGAATTGGAAGATGATGGAACTCGTATTGATCTGAATTCATTATCCCGCCGGGAAATTGATATCGTTAAACTGATCAAAGAAGGATTGTCTTCAAAAGAAATTGCGGTACGGCTTGATATATCAATTAAAACAGTAGAAGTTCATAGGTATAATATCCTTAAAAAGCTTGGGCTGAAAAATACAGCTGCCCTTGTCAATTTTACCAACGAACAAGGATTATAGTTTTTTTTTGTTGCATTTGAAAATAGACACAGCATAATTGCCAGGAAGATTATGCAATCCAATATCAATACCCGTCTAAAAAATGAAAACCGGTCCAGGTAACATTTATTCTTTTTCAGGATGTGAAACCCGCATTGATAAACTGATAAACAGTTTAAATGTAGGTGTTTTATTGCAAGGCCCTGACTCTGAGATACTTTATAGTAATAAAGCAGCCTTACAGCTGCTTGGTCTAACCGAAGATGAACTCTATGGAAGAACTTCTCTTCACTTAGATTGGAATGTAATACATGAAGATGGAACCCCTTTCCCCGGTTATTCTCACCCGGTTCCAATGGCAATACATACCAAAAAGCCTGTAAGAAATATTGTAATGGGTATTTATCGCCCAGTTACAGAAGATAGGGTGTGGTTACTCGTCAATGCAGAACCTTTGCTGGATGATGATAATTCAGTGAAAGAAGTTATTTGCAGCTTTAGTGATATTACAGATAGGAAAGAGGCAGAAGAAAAAATGGGGTGGCTTTATCAAAGCCTGGAAGTAAGGGCATTTGAACTGGCTACCACCAATGCAGATTTGGAACGATTTGTAAGTGTGGCAACTCATGAGTTGCAGGAACCACTTAGGCTGGTGAATAGTTTTATGCAGTTGCTTAAGAAAAAATATGAGCATCAATTGGATGAGCAAGCACAGGAATACATTAATCATGCAGTGCTGGGCTCCACCCGGTTGAAAAAACTTATTCTTGATCTGCTTGAATATTCAGGGTTGAAAACCAAGAAAGAAGATTTTATTTTAACCGACCTGAACAAAATAATAACAGGTGTTTGCAAACTGCTTGAAAAAAATATTAAACAGAATGAGGCGGAAATAGAAATAGAAAAATTGCCAGTATTAAATGTGAACCAATCCCTTATTGCCCGGCTTTTTGAACACCTCCTGAATAATGCTCTAAAATACCGGAGCAGTAAAAAACCTATTATCCACATTGGTTGCGATGAACAAGCGGATAACTATATTTTCAGTGTAAGTGATAATGGTATAGGCATTGAACCGGGATTTGCCGAAAAAATATTTGTTCTGTTTCAGCGATTGCACCATGATAATATGGTGTATGAAGGTACAGGTGCTGGCCTGGCAATATGCAGAAAGATAGCTGAAATACATGGAGGAAATATCTGGGTTGAATCTGAAAAAGGATCGGGCTGCACTTTTTATTTTACAATCCCCAAAAATCACCAGGCCTCAAATGAATAAGTATAAAAAGCAAATAGCCCTTTTTCTGTACGTTTCACTGGTTATTGTGATAGGCAGTTTTGCTTTTCTTTTTTTCAACTTCAGGAAACAAATGCGACTGCAGGAAGAAATAGTACAGATAGAGAATAAGTTGATTCTCGTTGATTCACTAAGCAATAATTTATACAAGTTGGAGTCTGACAAAAGGGGATTTCAGCTTACTGGCGATATCAATTATTTGAAGAATATTTATACATTAAAAACAAGCAGCAGAAAGATTATTACTACACTAAAAAAGGATATTATAGAAAATCGTAATCTTCCTTTGATATTTGGAGCAGACTCATTGCTTGAAAAAAGGTTGTCCAATCTGGATAGTGGAATAGTTATTTATACGACGCAAGGTGTTAATGCTTCAATAGCTTTCATGCAGTTAGAGTCAAACAGAAATGCAAGAGAACAATTGGAAGAAAGCCTTATGTTAATAAAAATTGGGTTGCAAAAAAAGCGAGAATATGATGTAGCTACTATTAACTCCAAGAGTCGTTACAATATCACCAACCTGGTCATACTGCTTGTTGTTTCAGTTTTTATGATGATTGTGACGGCAAATACTATCAGGAGGGCTCAGCAAAGAATAATTAAAAATCATTTCAAGTTTAAAGAAGCGCAGCGTATCGCAAAGATCGGAAGCTGGGAATGGGATATTGCTACAAATGAAATAAGATGGAGCCATGAGCAGTTTAATTTGTTTGGTGAGAAGAGAGGGGAGTTTGAGCTTACATTGGAGGGTTATCTAAGCCATTTATCAGCAGAAGAAAGGGAAAATACTATGTCATTGTTTAATGATGCATTGAATGGGGTAAAGGAATTTGTAATTGAACATGAGATCATCCGTAAAGATGGTACTGCTATTATGGTTTTTGAGCAGGGAACTGTTTTATACGACGAGAACAAAAAACCTGTCGGCATGTTTGGTACCACTCAGGATATAACTGCGCAAAAAGAAATTGAGGAGAAATTGAAGTCAGAAAAAATATTACTACGAACATTGATAGATAATATTCCAGATACATTTTATGTTAAGGATGCTGCTCTGCGGAAAATGATTGCGAACAAAGCCGATATGTTAATTATGGGGGTAACTTCTGAAGAGGAGTATATAGGGAAAACTGACATGGAGTTGTTCCCTGGTAAAGAAGGTGGAGGTGAAGGGTATAGAAATGATCTTATCTTATTGGAGTCTGGCAAGCCGGTTTTAAATATGGAGGAGTTTTTTACTGACTCAAATGGCAAAGAGCATTGCTTACTAACCTCAAAAATCCCATTGTTGGATTCAGATGGCAAAATAAGTGGATTACTTGGTATTGGCAGGGATATTACAGAGATGAAAAAGACTGAGTATGAAATGAAAGTTATTAAAGAGAAATTCCAGGCTATTTTCGATAATACTGCAGATGGGATATATCAAAGTACAACCGATGGGAAGTTTATTATGATGAACCTATCAATGGCAAAAATATTTGGATATAACTCTCCGGATGAAATGATTAGCAGTATAACAAATATCGGCAGTCAAATTTATGCTGATCCTGTAGAGCGAAACAAAATGTCAGAGCAAATAATAGAACATGGACATGTTGAAAATTATGAAGTGCAAGTACTGACAAAGACAAAGGATGTGATATGGGTAAGTGCTAATATCCGGGCTGTAAAAAACGAAGAGGGTGCTATTTCCTTTTTTGAAGGAACACTTGAAGATATTACAGAGCGGAAGAAAGCAGAACAGGAAATTCTTCAGCTTAACCGGGACCTGGATCAATTTGCAAACATAACAGCTCATGACCTGCAGGAACCTATCCGTATGGTAAGTGGTTTTCTTGGTCTTCTTGAAAAGAAGTATAGTGATGTGGTGGATGAACAGGGTAAATCCTATATCTACAGGGCAAAAGACGGGGCAGACAGGATGAGTATATTGATAAAGGACCTGCTTGAATTCTCCCGTTCAGGAAATAAAGCTGCAAAAAAATCAGCGGTTAATCTTACAGAAGTACTGGACATTGTGAATAAAGACCTGAGCATAGTAGTGGCTGATACCAACGCAAGTTTACATGTGCCCGATGATTTGCCTGTAATAAACGGTACGCATAGTGCTTTATATCGTTTATTCCTGAACCTGATAAGTAATGGAATAAAATTCCGGAAAAAAGACATTGCTCCAGAGATTAAACTTACAGTACAGGAGCAGGATCATTGCTGGGAGTTCAGTCTTAGTGATAACGGTATTGGTGTAGCTCAAAAAGACCAGTCAAAACTATTTCAGGCCTTCCAGCGATTGCATCGACGGGATGAATATCCCGGAACCGGCTTAGGACTGGTGACCTGCAAAAAAATTGTGGAAACCCATGGCGGAAAGATATGGATGACATCTGAACCGGGAGAAGGAACAACTTTTCATTTTACAATAACTAAAGCCTCAGAAGCTGCTTAAACCGATACTATGAAAGAGTCCGTTCTGATAAATACTGATATAGATGCCCTGCAAATGGAATTGGCTGAAAAGGATTCCATCATTGAAATGTTACAGTCACAATTGACTGCGTTAACAGCAGAGTCCAACCAGTTCACATACATTGTTTCACATGATCTGCAGGCTCCTCTAAGAATGGTTACCGGATTTTTAGAATTACTAGAAAAAAAATATGGGGAACAACTTGATGGTTCGGCCAGGCAATATATCGGCTTTGCAGTGAACGGTGCTTCAAAAATGAAAAGATTGATTTTTGACCTGCTGGAATATTCAAGATTAACAACTCAGGCAAAGGAACATGTTGAAATAGATCTGAATGATTCTGTAAAGAATGCTTTAGAAAAATTAGATCCAGTAGTCACTGAAAGTAAAGCAGTAATTAATACAGTGTCATTACCTGTTGTAATAGCTGAGCCATCACAAATGACGGAATTGTTTTATCAGTTATTAAGTAATGCTTTAAAATTTCGTAAAACTGATGCTACTGAAATTAATTTATCTTTGAAAAAGGAAAGTAATAATTGGCTCATTACAATTAGCGATAATGGTATTGGCTTTGATTCAATTTTTGCAGAAAAAATCTTTACAATTTTCCGAAGATTATATCCCGATGAGTCGAAGTATGAGGGAACAGGCGCAGGGTTGGCCAAATGTAAAAAAATCATTGAACTGCATGGAGGTACGATCGGGGCATCATCTGCACTGAATACAGGTAGCAGTTTTTATTTTACGATCCCCTTTTATAAATAATATCTAATATTTTAAAATAGAAAACTATGAACGAAGTACACATTTTACTTGTTGAGGACAATGAAGGCGATATTATCTTGACAGAAGAGGCTTTTAAGGACATGAAGCTGGAGAATAAGATATCAGTCGTAAGAGATGGCGAAGAAGCATTACGGTTTCTAAAAAAGAAAGGAGAACATGCTTCGGCTACAACACCACAACTGATCCTGATGGATATAAACCTGCCTGGTCTTGATGGTAAACAATTACTTGACTTAATCAAGAAGGATGAGGAATTGAAGGAGATCCCGGTAGTCATGCTAACTAGTTCTGCTGCTGATGAAGATATCAGTGAATGTTATGACAAACATGTGAACTGGTATATAACAAAGCCGATTGATTATGATAAATATACTAAAGTGATGCATGAAATAGAGGCCTTTTATGTGTCCTTTGTTCCCTATCATAAAAAGTGATAATTATTTTTATTTAGCATTGGTAGTGCTTTTCTTTTAATTAAATGAATTGAAACCTGTTTCGATTGGCACTGCAAACCTAATTTCATACTTTTTCAAGTTAATAAAAACCATATCCATGAATGAAATACAGATTTTATTGGTAGAAGATAATGAAGGCGATATATTGCTGACTTTGGAAGCCTTTAAGGATTTAAAAGTAAAGAACACAATTGCGGTTGTAAAGGATGGAATTGAAGCTATTGAATTTCTTAAAAAGGAAGGACAGTTTAGCGAAAGGGTGTTGCCTCACCTGGTTTTATTAGATATTAATATGCCAAAACTTAATGGTATTGAAGTCCTTGATTTTATAAAGAATGATGAAAGACTGAGGAGGATTCCCGTCGTAATGCTTACTACATCATCATCAGAATCAGATATAACCGAGTGTTATAACAAGTTGGCAAATTGCTATATAACCAAGCCGCTTGACTTTGGAAAATTCCAGGATGTTGTAGACGCAATTGAGTCATTCTGGTTTTCAATAGCACAATTACCTAAATCAGCCTGATAAATAATTTGCCAGCTACCGGATTAAATATTTTATTGATCGAGGATAATACCAGCGACCGGTATCTCATTAAAGAGATGCTCGATGAATCGTTATTAAAAGTTAACACATTTATTGAAGCCGATCTGCTCAAGGCTGGCATTTCCTTTCTCCAGAAAGAAAAATTTGATATTGTCCTTCTTGATCTTACACTTCCTGACAGCTCAGGTATTGATAGTTTTAAGAATATACTACCATTTGCAGGTAATACACCAGTAATCATTCTATCTGGCATAAGGGATATGAGTATTGCCCTCGAAGCAATTTCACTTGGCGCACAGGATTATCATTTAAAGGATGACCTTAACCAGAAAATGCTGACAAAAGCAATCCTTTACAGTATTGAGAGGGGGCGGACATTAGGTGAAGTGAAGGAGAACAGCGAAAGGTTTTTGTCAATCAGTAAATCAGAACTTGCCCTGGTGCAGCGGGAAGAAAAATACCGGACTTTGATAGAGCAAGCCTCTGATGCAATCATAATGTATTCATTAGATAGCAGGATAGTTGATTACAACAATGCTTTTATGCTTTTTATGGGATATGAAAAGGAGGATATAGCTAATCTGAGATTACATGATTTATTATTTGAAGAGGATTTGAAAAATCGTCCATTAGTAATAGATAAAATATTGGAAGGAAAAGCTGTGCATGATGTAAGAAGAGCAAGGAGGAAAGATGGCTCTGCAGTGAAAGTTGAGCTAAATTCCAAACTGATGCCTGACGGTAATGTAATGGTAATTGCCAGGGATATAACGGAACGAGAGAAAGTTATGGAAGCTTTAAAAAACAGTGAGGAAAAATACAGGACACTGGTAGAACAAGCCGTTGATGCAATTGCGTTGTATGATGCTTCAGGAATTATAATGGATGTGAATACAGGTTCTGCTAACCTGCTTGGTTATACAAAGGAAGAATTGATAGGAATGTCACTTGTCCAGATACTTACAGTAGAAGAATTAGACAAGAACCCTATCCGGTTTGATTATCTGGAAGCTGGTCATTCTACTGTGAAACAAAGGAAAATGAAACGAAAGGACGGTTCAATTGTGGAAACAGAAGTACGTTCACAACAATTACCGGATGGTCGCTTTCTTTCAGTGATAAGAGATTTAACGGAAAGGATAAAAGTGGAAAAGCAATTGGAAGAGTCATATGAAGCAATCAGGAGATTAACCAGCTACATACAGGATATAAGGGAGGAAGAAAGGATTAATATTGCGAAAGAAATTCATGATGACCTTGGACAAAAACTTACTGTACTTAAAATGGATATTTCCTGGCTGAAAAATAAACTAAAAGGAAATGAGGAACCAGTTCGTCAAAAAGTTGATGAGTTGATCACAATGCTGGATGAAACGGTTGCTTCAGTAAGGAAAATTTCACTGGAGTTGCGCCCCAGTTTACTGGATGATCTGGGTCTGGTGCCTGCGATGGAATGGCAACTTGAAGAATTTGAAAAAGAATTTGGCATCCAGACAAGATTTATACATTCTGGTGATGAATTACAATTACCTGGTCCCTTAAAAACTTCTTTATTTCGCATATTCCAGGACTCGTTGACCAATGTAGGACGACATTCCCTTGCAAATGAAGTAACGATCTCTATCAGAAAGGAAGAAAACAATCTTGTACTGGCAATTGATGATGACGGAAAGGGATTCGATAAAGAAATTGTTGCGGATAAAAAAACTTTAGGTATTTTAGGTATGCAGGAAAGAATCAATAGGATGGGCGGAGAGTATAAGATTAATAGCCAACCTGGTAAAGGAACTGAAGTAATAGTGCAAATTCAATTAAAGTAATTGTAAAATGCAGAGTGATGATACGAATTCTCATTGCAGATGACCATGCCATTGTCCGAAGGGGCCTCAAACAAATATTGACGGAACAATATCCTTCCGTACATATTGGTGAGGCTTCAGATGCAGAAACACTAATAACAGCGATAATGAATGATAAATGGGACGTTGTAGTGTGTGATATGAATATGCCTGGCCGCAGTGGTTTAGATGCATTGAACCAGATCAAACAAATTTCCCCACAGTTACCGGTGTTGATAATGAGTATGTATCCTGAAGATCAGTATGCCATAAGGGTGCTAAAAGCTGGCGCCTCTGGTTTTTTGGGTAAAGAAACTATACATGATGATATCGTAAAAGCCATTGAAACTGCAAGACTTGGCAGAAAGTATATTACACCGGCTATAGCAGAGAAACTGGCTGATTCACTGGATACAGCGATTACCCGTCCACTTCATGAAATTTTATCAGACCGGGAGTTTGATGTGTTCAAGTTATTGGCTTCCGGTAAGTCAATAACAGAAATCGGTGAACAACTCTCCCTAAGTGCAACGACTATCAGTACTTATCGTTCCAGGATAATGGATAAAATGAACATGCGGTCAAATGCTGATCTTACCCGTTATGCATTGGAAAGGAATATTATCTGATTTTTGTTTACCAGCAAAGTCCATCAGTAGAAAAGATTTGAATCAGAAAAAGGGCTGTAATTTATTTGCATAACTTTTATTTTCACAACACTATTTATTTTTCAATTATATAAGATGTGTGCAATAAGAGATAATACTTATTGCCCTACTCGTTTACACTTAAAACAGTAGTTTTCCTACAAAGCTGAGATATATTTAAGTCTAATATTGCGTTAAGAAAAAGCAACCGTTGTTTTATTGACATAGTTAATAGAACAACTACTATCCAATCCTTATAAAAACCAAAAAATGAACAAGCTACTGGCTGATAAATTCAGTATTTACATCAGGCTGGATGAGCAAACTGTTCATGAGTATTTTAATCATCATGATCCGGCTCCTCTTTACAAACGCCAATTAGGCCATGAATTTGAATTGTATATATACAATTCCCTTTTAACTTCCAAACGTAACGCTGTTATTAACTACCAGGTAGTTTGTCTCGATTATGCTGACAAACGATTTGTTGAACCCGTTACTCAAGCCATCAGGAATCATTTCAACCTGAAGAAATATATGAAGGAAAGGGAATTTAAAAAATTCAAAAACAGAACTTTTAAATTGCTTTTTGGCGCCATCAGCTTTGTATTGCTTTTACAGGGGATTGCCCCATATCTGATTGAAGGAATGGATCATCGTATGGAAGCCTCTATTCATAATATTATTGATGTATTTAGCTGGGTGATAGCCTGGAAACCCATAGACAGGCTTATTTTCTATTGGAATCCATATAAAAAAGATATTCATTTACTCGACAGGCTTGCTTCAGCTGAAGTGATTGTACTCGAAAAAAATAAAGTCATTGGAAAAGAAAGACAAAAAGCATCTTAACCTGGTGGTTATATTTTCTTTATTAACACAATTTGCTTTTTCACAGGCAAAAAGTGGCCTGGAAAATTATAACCAGTTGAACGGCGGATCAGATTATATATGGATGCCTATTATTCATTACCGGGCAACTAATGGTATGTATGCCGAGTTTCGGTATAATTATGAAGAAACAAATACAGTTTCGCTATTTGCAGGTAAGGTATTTGAAGGTGGGGAGAACGTAGAATTCAGCTTTGTCCCAATGCTTGGTTATTCTTCGGGAAATTTTTCGGGAGTATCATTTGCTTTAAACTCAGATGTAGAATGGAAGAAACTTTATTTTTCCTCTCAGTCGCAGTTTAGTGTTGGAACAAATGAAGGCATAAATAATTTCTTTTTTAGCTGGTCAGAAGCAGGTATTAATTTTTCAAAAAGTTTTTTTGCCGGTACTGCATTACAATATACATATCAGCAGAAAAGAAGTGAAATCGATCCTGGGTTGGTTGCAGGGGTTAGTATAAAAAACTTTTCTATTCCTGTTTATGTATTTAAGCCTTTCAATCCGGGGAATTATTTTATAGTGGGTTTGAATTATGAGTTTAATTTTAAAAAGAGGAAATAGGTCGTTTGCCTATGTGTTTACACTTAGCCTAAATAAACAATCTATTTGAATCCATATAAATAGAGATTAGAAAATAGAAGATTAACAGTTAAAATATTTATTTAGTCCTTTAAAACCAATATTTTTTTTAAAATCCAATCTATGAAGAAACTATTAGCATGTATATGCTTATTGGCAGCATATTGTGCAAACTCACAAGTTAAAATAGGGAACAACCCCGGCACTATCGATGCTAACTCCCTTCTTGAAATGGAAAGTACTAACAAAGGCTTTCTACCTCCACGGGTTGCATTAAACAGTTTTACATCAGTTTCACCGCTTACAGGTACTGTACCTGCAGGAATGTTAGTTTTTAGTTCTGGCGGTAGCCTTGCAAATGGCTTTTATTACTGGGATGGCTCAGAATGGAAGAAGCTAGATAACGGGAATAAAAACCTGGTTGCAAAAACTGCAAATGCCACACTTACAAAATCTGAACTATACGTAGTAGCCAGCAATGATATTACCATTACTTTACCAACAGTTACTGCGGCAGACAATGGCCTTCAGATTTCAGTAAAGAATGTGGGTACTCATACTGATCTTGTTACGGTGGTGGGGAATGGTGGAGCAACAATTGATGGAGTTACTGCTGCCGAATTAACCAAAAACCTTGGCCTGACTTTTACTGCAATGAATTCAAACTGGATCATTAATGGTGCTAAAAAACCTGCTATACACTTGATGGAAGTGGATGCGCATGGTAGCTGGACGACTATTGATGAAGCAATTGAGTTTCTTGATGAACATATGAGCGGACCAACAGTTATAAGACTGTCTGATGAATCATATGAGATAGCAAATACAATCGTCATTGATCTGCCATATGCTTTAACTATTCAGGGCTTAAGTTATGGTGTTTCCAACATAGAAGCTGCATCCGGATTGACAGGGAAGCCAATGTTCCGCTGTTTTTCAGATGTATACTTTAAAATGCTAAGTTTTGATGCTACAACACTAACCAACTATGGAAACCTTGCAGGTGAAGATGCGATTAGGCTGCTTGGTTCCGGAACATATAATGAAATAAAGGATAGTTATTTTGAAGGATTTAATACTACGATTTTGGACTCAACTAATGCAGAACTCTGGATATTTGAAGTGGATATTGCCAATGCAAAATCTAACGGTCTTTTACTCCATAGTGCAAATGCAGGGGCAATTGTAAAAGTTGCAGAAACCGATTTTATTAGTTGTAAGAGAGGTGTGAACCTAAGCAAAGGAAGTAATGCAACGCTTCAGTTGGCATCAGGGGTATATTATATGGCAAACAGCAATGATACAGCTATTGTTTACCGCCCCATAACATTTACAAACGCTTCAAATATTTCTATTATTGGAAACTCCTGGAATAATACGGGTAAGTTTATTGAGGGGTTTGACTTTTCAAGAACTGATGGGAGAGATGCAAATGTGAAAATGGAAAGTAATGCAGGTATGGGGGATAAGCGACCGTATTTGTTTATAAATAAACTTGATAATACAGCCTCTTTTAATACAATTACTCCAGCAAATACATGGTTTAAGGCTAATTGGGGTACAAATACATATGAGCAAACTTGTAAGTGGTCATTAAATGGCAACAGAATAACTTATCAACCATCAAATAAACGTAATGGAATATTTTCAATTTCCGGAAATATTCAGGTAAATGGTAGTAATAGAATTGTTTCAATTGGGATTGTTAAAAACGGTGTTACTTCAGTCAGATACGGTGAAACTACTTTAAGAATTGTTACCGCAAACCAACCTTTCCAATTTTCATTTCTGGCTTATCTTGAAGATATTGCTGTGGGGGATTATTTTGAAATTTATTATACATCCACAACTAATAATGATCAATTAAAGATCCAGGATATACAATGGCTAGTGACAGCCCAGTAATGGAATTCAACAACCAATTACAGATCTAAAGATGTTGATATGAAAAAAAATATTTTTTATGTGCTGATCCTTTTCTCAAAACTGGGAATTGCCCAGACGGGTCTTAGAAATACAGGGTCAATGCAAATACATACTGGTGCAGGTATTACATGTTATGGCGATTTTACGAATACAAGCTCTGCGGCTTTAGTGAATAATGGTACATTATATTTAAAGGGTAATATTACAAACGACCAGGCTGGTATGTCTGCAGGCTCAGGTACTGTTCATTTAAACGGAACAGTTGCACAGGCTGTCAACGGTACAGCTGCTTTTAGGCTTAATAATCTTGTAACGAATAATGCAGCCGGCATTACACTGAATAATAACTTATCGGTAAGTGCGGTACATACATTTACCAGTGGACTAATTTCTACTTCAGCGACACCTAATTACCTGATTTATGAAAATGGGTCATCTTATACTGGAAGCGGAGACACCAGACATGTTAATGGATGGGTAAAGAAGAACGGAAATACCGGGTTTACTTTTCCGGTAGGTAACGGAACGTATGAAAGACCTGTTGCTATTTCAAATCTTTCTGCAATCTCTGAATTCAATTGCCATTATTATCCGGCCACGCAAAATATTTATAGCCTGACATCCCCATTAGTACAAGTAAGGGCTAGTGAATATTGGGATATTGACAGGGTAAGTGGCGGTACAGCACAGGTAACTTTAAATTGGGATAATTCAAAAGTACCAATGGATAATATTTTAATAGGAGATATCCTTTCGGGACATTATTCAGGCGGAACTTGGGTAAGTGAAGGAGGTTCTGCTTCAGGAAATATTAATACCACAGGTACAGTTACTTCAAATATTGTCAATAGCTTTAGTATTTATACATTGGCTTATAAGTCTTATCCGGTGCCACTTAAATTAATATCGTTTAGTGGGGACAGAAGATCAGGAACATCCTATTTAAAATGGGTAACTGAAAATGAAGTAATGGTAGATCATTTTGAAGTGGAACGAAGCTATGATGCAATAAATTATTCTGCTATAGGAAATGTGACTGCCCGCAACCTCAGTTCAAGACAGAATTATTATTATGAAGATCGTTCTCCATTGCAGGGAATTGCCTACTACAGGTTGAAAAGCCTTGATATAGACGGTAAGTTCTCTTACTCTAATATTGTTGCTTTGTCCGATAACATTAAATCATCAGAGGCATTTACAGTATTGAATCCTGCCAGAAATGGGATAACAATATTCAACCGGAGCAGTAAAGAAGGGTTGTTTAGTTATAGGGTTTTGAATATGGCTGGTCAACTAATAACTTCAGGAAAAGTGTATATGAGTGCAAATGGAGGTGCAGTAATTCCATTGCCGCCTGCAATTTCGACTGGCATTCATATGCTTGAGCTTGTAAATGGTGATATTCGGTTTGCACAAAAGATCCTGGTGGAAAAGTAGAAGAGATATTTCTATTCTTTACCAGGTTTTATATAGGTTGATTTTTCGTCCCGTTCAGAAACGGGACGTTTTTTATTTGTGCCTTTCTGATAGCACATTTTCAACATCTTTCAATGAGTAGTTTTTTGCATGCAATAAAACAAGATAATGAAAAAGTAGGTCAGCGGCTTCACCTAAAAATTTATTATCATCTTCATCTTTGCTTTCAATGACTAATTCAACTGCTTCTTCACCAACTTTCTGAGCAATCTTATTTATTCCCTTTTCAAAAAGAGATGATGTGTAAGATGATTTCTCAGGGTTTTGTTTTCGATTAGCAATAATTAGTTCTAGTTTATTGAGAGAAAAAGATGAATTCGGTTCATTAAAACATGTATCTGAACCAGTATGGCAAACTGGTCCAGTGGGTTCTGCTTTTATAAGCAGAGTGTCATTATCGCAGTCAATCAAAAATTCTTTTACATGTAGAAAATTTCCGGAAGTTTCTCCCTTCGTCCATAGCCTATGTTTACTACGGCTGAAAAAAGTGACTTTCCCTTCTTGTTGTGTTTGTTTAAAAGCAGTTTCATTCATAAAGCCAAGCATCAATACTTTGTTGGTATCAACATCCTGTATTATAACTGGCATTAAGCCATCTATATATTTTGAAAAGTCGGGATTCATAATCTTACAGGTATTAAGTTTTCTGATAAATATTTTTTTAGTTGTGGGATCGGAATTTCTCTGAAATGAAAAATACTGGCGGCTAAAGCAGCGTCAGCAAAGCCTGCTTCAAACACTTCTTTGAAATGCTCAACTTGTCCTGCACCTCCTGAGGCTATTACAGGTATTGGAACTGTGTCCGAAATCTCTTTCGTAATATCTATTGCAAATCCATTTTTTGTTCCATCATTTTCCATTGAGGTTAATAGGATTTCTCCTGCACCTCTGTCCGTTATTTCTTTTGCCCAATCACTTGCTAAATGTAGTGTTGCGTTTCTTCCGCCATGCGTTACTACTCTCCAGGTATTGTCTATCTTCTTAACATCTATTGCCACAACAATACATTGGCTGCCAAACCTGCCTGCTAATGCATTAATTAGGTTTGGATTTAAAACAGCAGAAGTGTTAATAGAAATCTTGTCTGCACCGTTTTCAAGTAAAATACTTACATCTTCTACAGTATTTATTCCGCCACCAACTGTAAACGGGATATTGATATGAGTTGCAATTTCTTTTACCAGTTTTGAAAGTGTTTTTCTTTTTTCAGTAGTTGCTGTTATATCCAGAAAAACCAATTCATCAGCACCTTCTTCACAATATCGCATAGCTAATTCAACAGGATCGCCGGCATCCCGTAACTCCACAAAGTTTGTTCCTTTTACAGTTCTGCCATCTTTAATGTCAAGACATGGTATAATACGTTTGGTCAACATGGGCTATAAAAACTTCTTTAGTTCTGTTAATGAGATTTTATTTTCATAAATGGCTTTTCCTATGATTGTACCTTTGCATCCAGCTTCTCTTAGTTCTTCAATATCCTTGATAGAAGATATACCACCACTTGCAATAAGGTCAATAGAAGGATGTTCATTGATCAACTTCTTATACAAGGATAGAGAAGGGCCTGCTAACAATCCATCTTTTGAAACATCGGTACAGAAAAACTGTTTTACTCCTTTTAATCTATAATTATCAATCAGGTCAAATATATTCAATGAAGTTGTTTCTGTCCAGCCTTTTACCAGAATTTGTTCATCTCTAACATCTGCTCCAATAATAAATTTATCAGCACCATAGGCAAGCAGCCATCCTGTGAAAGTAAGCTCATCTTTAACAGCGATACTTCCGATAGAGGCATAAGTTGCTCCTGAATTAAAAGCAATATCAAGACTTTTTTGAGTGCTGATGCCGCCGCTAAAGTCTATGATGAGTTTTGTTTTTCCCGCAATTTTCTCCAGTACTTTCCAGTTTTTTACTTCTCCTGCTTTGGCGCCGTCAAGGTCAACAAGGTGCAAACGCTGCAAACCTGCATCTTCAAATTGCAATGCTACTTCCAGTGGATTTTCATTGTAGATAGTTTTCTGAGTATAATCTCCTTTAGTGAGTCGTACACATTTCCCTTCTATGATATCTATTGCAGGTATTATCGTCATATTATATTTCTAAAAAGTTTTTCAAAATTTGTTCACCAACATCAGCACTTTTTTCGGGGTGAAATTGAACGCCATAAAAGTTCTTATATTCTAATGCAGAACTGTACTCTTGTATATATTCTGTTTTGGATATTGCCAGGTTACTTTTTTCAGCGTAGTAGCCATGCACAAAATAACAGTAACTTTTATCAGGAATATTTTTGAACAAACCTGAATTCAGATCAGAAATTGTATTCCATCCAATTTGTGGGATCTTAAATTCTTTCCTGGAACTTATAAATTTTCTTACGTCTACATTTTCAAAAACATTCAGGCAATCAGTATTTCCTTCTTCGCTGTGTCTGCATAGAAGTTGCATGCCAAGGCAAATGCCAAGCACAGGTTGTTTTAAAGCGATGATAACCTTGTCAAGGTTTCTTTGTTTTAAGTAACCCATGGCAGAACCAGCTTCGCCAACCCCTGGGAAAATGATTCTGTCAGCTTTTTGAATGTCCTCAGCATCATCTGTAACTACTGCTTTTATACCAATTCTTTCTAAAGCGAACAAAACAGATTGAATATTTCCGGCATTATATTTTATCACTGCAACATTCATCAAAGTGTTCCTTTTGTACTGGGTAATTGCATATTGTTTACATCTCTCTTGACTGCCATTTTTATTACTTTTGCCAATGCCTTAAAAATGGATTCAATTTTATGGTGTTCATTTTCGCCTTCAGCTTTTATATTCAAGTTACACCTCGCAGTGTCTGAAAAAGATTTAAAAAAGTGGTAGAACATCTCAGTTGGCATATCGCCGATCATTTCTCTGTTAAATTCTGCATCCCAAACAAGCCAGCTCCTGCCACCAAAATCAACAGCAACCTGTGCAAGACAGTCATCCATCGGCAATGTGAAACCGTATCGTTCTATTCCTTTTTTATCACCCAATGCAATAGAAAAAGCTTCTCCCAGTGCAATGGCTGTATCTTCTATAGTGTGATGTTCATCAATTTGAAGATCACCTTCCACTTTCAGCATTATGTCGATACCGCTGTGCCTGCTAAGCTGATCAAGCATGTGATTAAAGAAATTCAACCCTGTATCAATTGTTGCATTACCTTTCCCATCCAGGTTCAGTTCTAATCTTATCTTAGTTTCATTGGTATTCCTTTCATGTTGGATGATCCGTTGACCAAGTTTCAAAAATTCATAAATCGATTTCCAGTTTGTAGTGTCAAGAGCTACTGATTCATCCAGATTAGTATCTTTTGTTTCTTCCGAACCAAGTGATGCATCATTATTCAGCCAGATAGCTTTGCATCCAAGGTTTTTTGCTAATTGCACATCTGTTATCCTATCGCCTATTATATATGAGTTTGAAATATCATATTCGGGATTGTTTAAATAGTCTGTAAGCATTCCTGTTGCAGGCTTTCTGTTTGGGGAATTATCTTGTGGGAATGATCTGTCAATAAATATTTTTGAAAAGACAATGCCTTCATTGGCAAGAGATTTAAGTATGAAATTTTGTATTGGAATGAATGTTTCCTCTGGATATGATGCAGTGCCTAATCCATCCTGGTTACTAACCATCACCAATTCATAATCTAATTCTTTTGCAATTCTACCCATCCAGGTAAATACTTCAGGATAAAATTCAAGTTTTTCGAATGAGTCAATCTGGTAAGAAGGAGGTACTTCTTTTATTAAAGTGCCGTCACGGTCTATAAGTAATACTTTTTTCATTCAACGTAGTTATTAAGTGTGTCGATTATTTTTTTATTTTCTTCCGGTGTGCCAATAGTGATACGTAAACAATTATCGCAAAGTTGTACAGTGGATCTGTCACGAACGATTATTCCATTTGCAGCCAGGTAGTCATATATTTTTTTTGGTTCTTTCATTTTTACAAGAATGAAATTTGCATCAGATGGATAAACCTGTTCGGTAAATTCAAGCTTCGATATTTTTTGTGAAAGCCATTCCTTTTGCTCAGATATTGTCTTTATCCAATTATTGATTGTTGATACATTTGATAAAGCCTCGATGGCTAACTTTTGTGAAGCGGCATTGATGTTATATGGATATTTTACTTTATTTAAGTAATTAATAATTGCTTGCCCGGCGAATGCCATGCCTATTCTAAGCCCTGCTAGTCCCCATGCTTTTGATAAGGTTTGCAGAACTACAAGATTTGGGTATTCGGTTAATTCGTTAATAAATGTCTTTTGCCTGGAGAAGTTTATATATGCCTCATCTATCACAACCAAACCATCAAAATTATTCAACAGTAGTTCAATATCAGTTCTGTTGATACTATTGCCTGTAGGATTATTTGGCGAGCATATTAAGATCAGTTTAGTATTAACGTCAATTGTATTTTCAATTGTTTCCATGTCGAGTTGAAAGTTTGGAAGCAAAGGGACTTTTTTCAACAATACATCATTGGTAGCGGCACACACTTCATACATACCATAGGTTGGAGGAAAAATGATGGCATTGTCTTTACCAGGGATACAAAAAACTCTAAATAACAGATCAATAGCTTCATCACTTCCGTTGCCAAGAAAAATATTTTCAGCAGGAACACCTTTTATACTGCTCAATTTATTTTTCAATTGCCATTGCATCGGATCAGGGTATCGGTTGTAATGATCAGGTAGTGGTGAGCCAAATGAATTCTCATTGGCATCCAGCATAATATTAGCTTCCCATTTGTACTCGTCTCTTGCAGAAGAGTAGGCTTTCATTTGCTTTATATTTTCTCTTACGAGGTTATCAATATTAAATTCCATTGTTATTTTTTAGTCTTATTGCGATTGCATTACTATGGGCGGCCAGACCTTCAGCATTTGCCATTGTCATTACTGTGCTACCAATATTTTCTAGTCCTTCCTGTGTTAACTGCTGAAAGGTTATTTTTTTAATGAAACTGTCCAATGAAACTCCGCTATACATAGCTGCATAACCATTGGTTGGTAAAGTATGATTGGTACCGCTTGCATAGTCGCCGGCACTTTCCGGGGAATAGTTGCCGATAAAAACTGAACCGGCTGCTGAAACCTGCTGCGCTACATCTCCAGCATTTTTGCAGGCAAGAATTAAATGTTCCGAAGCATATTTGTTCGAGAAATTAATCGCCTCATCAATATTGTTTACAACAATAAGGTTGCTGTTTTTTAATGCTAATTCAGCTACTTTTTTTCTTGACAGATCTTTTATCTGCTTAGATAAAGCATCAATTACCTGTTTTCCGAATGTCTCATCAATAGTAACTAATATTACCTGTGAATCGGCACCATGCTCGGCCTGCGATAAAAGATCAGCAGCAACAAACTCAGCGTTGGCAGAATTATCTGCAATTATCAACAACTCTGATGGCCCGGCAGGCATATCAATTGCTGTTCCATACTGTTGAGCAAATTGTTTCGCCATTGTTACATATTGATTGCCGGGACCAAATATCTTCATGACTTTTGGAATGCTTGCTGTTCCGAAAGTCATTGCAGCTATAGCTTGTACACCTCCAACTTTAAAAATTTTTGATATTCCACATAGTTGTGCAGTAAATAATATTGCAGGATTGATCTTACCATTTTTACCAGCTGGTGTACAAAGGATGATTTCTTTGCATCCTGCTAATTGTGCAGGAATGGCCAGCATCAAAACTGTAGAGAAGAGTGGAGCAGTACCTCCCGGAATATATAAGCCAACTTTTTCAATCCCTCTTGATTCCCGCCAGCAAATAACACCAGGCGTTGTTTCTATTCTTTTTATTTCTTCTTTTTGTGAATTGTGAAACAACTCAATATTTTTTTTGGCCTGCTGAATTGCCAGTTTAAGTTCTTCAGGAACTAATTGTAAGCTTTCAGTTATTTCCTGCTGATCAACTTCAATTTCTTTTAGCTTAAAACAATCAAATTTCTTTGCAAACTTCAGTACTGCTTCATCACCTTTTGCTTTTACTTTTAGCATTATTTTTTTTACCTTCTTTTCAAGTGAAGAGTAATCAGCAACTGGTCTTTTGATTATTTCTTCCCATTCCGTTCTATCCGGGTATTTGTACCATTTCATCATACGATCATTTTTTCAATGGGGATAACTAATATACCTTCTGCACCATTTACTTTTAATTGTTCAATTACATTCCAAAAATCGTTTTCACTGATAACTGAATGAACAGAACTCCAGCCTTCTTTTGCCAATGGAAGGATAGTAGGGCTTTTCATTCCAGGTAGTAATGAACAGATTTCTTTTAGCTTTTCATTTGGTGCATTCAAAAGCACATACTTATTATTCTTCGCCTTTCTTACAGCACTAAGTCTGAACCGAAGACTTTCCAGTATTAATTTCTTTTCTGCAGGAAGAGTCTGACTACTTATTAAAACAGCCTCAGACTTCAGGATCGTTTCGACCTCTTTCAATTCATTGGTAAAAAGTGTGCTGCCGGAACTTACCAGGTCGCATATCGCATCTGCCAACCCAATCCTGGGAGCTATTTCCACCGAACCGCTTATTTCATGTATAGAGGCAGCGATGTTTTTTTCTTTTAAGAAAGAAGAAAGTATAAACGGATAACTTGTTGCTATCTTTTTCCCATTCAAATCATTTATTGATTGTAGTGGTTCTGTTTTTGGAACTGCAATTGATAAACGGCATTTTCCAAATCCTAATTTTTCAATAATATCTACTGCTTTGTTTTTTTCTTGAACTACATTTTCTCCAACAAACCCAATATCTGCAACAGCATCCTGTACATATTCAGGTATATCATCGTCCCTAAGAAAGAATATCTCAACCGGAAAATTATTCGCCACTACTCTCAATTGGTTATTCCCATTGCTGATGTCTATACCGCATTCTTTCAGCAGTTTCATAGAGCCTTCATAAAGCCGGCCTGATTTCTGCACTGCAATTTTTAATGTTTCACTCATTTTTCTTATTTAAAATAAAAAGGGCTTACCGTTAAGTAAGCCCTTGACTATGTTTGTACATAATATCCTCACGGCCTACCCTGGCAGAGCAAGAAATGATGATGATTATGAGTAAATTTTATCATGTCGGGTGTAAAAGTAGGGTATTTTAGGATTCCTCTTTCATTTTAGGTTTAATTTTTATTTTCGTTCAATCAACTTGGCATTTATTTACCAATTCGTTCAACATGCCTGATGAGAAAGATATTACAGCATCCAGTATTGGGACTTCAGTGGGTTCATATGCAAACAGGTCAGAAACAGTTTCTTTTGATCTGCTCCAACCCTGGAAGATCATCTCACAGAACAATGTTTATATAATATATCTATCTGTTCTTTTATTTGCAGTATATGCAGTCGCCCGGCATGGGTTAAATTCAATAGCCCTCTCAACTTCCTTAATTGTGAGTGTGCCTATTGGTTTTGCGATTGCCTTTTTTGAAACGCAGTCACAAGAATTTCGAAGGAGACATCGCCGCAATCAATTCTGGTTTTATCTTTTCTATCGTACATTCAGACAGGTAGTATGGTTCATGGTGTTGTTCTTTTTTATAATGGTATTGGTAATATGGTTTAAGATCAATACCTATAAAACGATTTTCCCGCATAGCCTGTATGACTTTTTTGCGACCCGGAAAATATTTGAATTCCTTGCACTGGCCCTTGGTATTTCTGTTATTTCCAACTTTATGGATGAACTGCACCGTAAACTTGGAAGAGATGCTATTTATAATCTCGTATTTGGAAAGTATCACCAGGTGAAACAAGAAGAACGATTGTTCCTTTTTGTAGACCTGAACAACTCAACTGATATAGCCGAAGAAATGGGAGAGATGGAATACAGTCATTTCCTGCAGGATTATTTTTATGATATCAGCGAACCTATTGCCCGTTATTTCGGACGTATCTATCAATATGTTGGCGATGAGGCAGTAGTTACATGGCCGGTGAAAAAGGGAGTGAAGTTTGCTGTTAGTGTTCGTTGTTTTTTTGCGATTCAAAAACAAATTAGGCGGTATAAATCTTATTATGAAAAAAGATATGGCCGTGTGCCTCAATTTAAAGCTGCATTACACGGGGGCACAGTCGTAGTATCTGAAGTAGGAAAATACAAATCTGAAATTGCATACCATGGCGATGTATTGAACTCAACCGCAAGAATGCTTAGTAAATGTCATGAGTTGGCATCTGACCTATTAGTATCA
>CAYVSH010000029.1:0-25754 GCA_964453625.1 uncultured Chitinophaga sp. | reverse complement strand
CAACTTTACCAGAAGAAGAACTTTCCAACGCCGCTTCAATAATTCTTGTATTCAAAATTCCATCAGCGGCCGGCACAGGATTCGGGCCTTTGCCTGTTAATGCTTTGTATACATCATCATAATAGCCCATGTAGTTACCGGGAGAAGAAGTGGTTTCTCTCCGTATCACTTCCCCGTTAATTTCTGTATGTAATAACCCATCAGGTGATGAAGGTGCGGGACACCAGTTTTCAACGGAAGGTTTTACTCCTGCCAGTAATTGCTGCTCCTGCATATCAGACCGTTGTTGCAGAAAACTTCCCTTCATGCCATGGATGACATAAGCATAAGTTGATTCCCTGGCAATCACTGTTGCTTTTAATCGTACCCGTAAACGGTCGTAGAAAAAAAGCATTTCAAAATAATCCGGCACGGCCACATCATCCCGCATTTTAATAAGGTCTGCAAATACAGCTTTGGGAAAACCGAATAACTGAATGGCCTGGTCCACCACATGCGGCGAAAGATCAAAAAGATTACCTGCCCCGGGCATATTGCCTTCCTTATGCTGCTTGCCGCCAAAGGAAGGACGGTAACGGTCGTATCTTATTTCTGCTTCTCTTATTTCGCCCAGCATTTCTTTATTTACCACAGCTTTTACCGCCTGGAAATCGCCATCATATCTCCTGTTCTGATACACACTGAGAAATAAATTATTCTTCTCCGCCAATGCAGTTAATGCTGAAGCTTCTTTTACATTAATGGCAAAAGGTTTTTCAATCACCATATGTTTGCCGGAATTCAACACAAGCTTTGCCTGTTCGAAATGCAGATGCGTTGGTGTATTCACAATGATCAGTTGCAGCTCTTTGTCAGCACATAATTCTTCTACTGAGCGATATAATTTTGAATTGGGATAAAGCTCTCTTGAATCGTTATTGTTTCTTTCAACAATTGCTGCTAATTCAAATCCCGGATGAGCTTCAAGAAATGGTGCATGAAATAATTTGCCGCTCATGCCGAATGAGCAGATGCCGGTTAAAACCCCCATAAATAGTCTTTTAGTTTATTAGTCTTTTCACCCCCTAAAGGGGAGATTTTAAAATTTTCTTTTTTGTAAGAATCTTATTTTTTTATTTCAAGAAAAAATATGCTTCTTAAACAATTTTCAACAGTTGAATAGCGAACTTAACGATGAAGAGTGCGACGCAAGGGACGATCATCTGTGTTACTGTTGCTGGTAACAAAACAATTTCATTTATTACTTTAAAGAGCTAATTTATCTGTGATGATTGTTTGATCTAAGTCTCCCCTTTAGGGGTACAGGGGTTTACCCCCTCTCCTGTGCCCTCAGCCAACGTTCGGGAATTTCATTGCTGCTGGCCAGCAAATAATCTTTATAACTGCAGGCTATGAATTTTTTATCGGGCAACTGCATCCACCATCTTCCTGTTTTTTTACTTTGTATAAAAGTGGTCTCCACTTCTGCAAAAGCAGTATGGTATTCATTGAAGGAATCTCTTTCATCAAGATTAGCTTCTCTTCTGCCACGGCTGCGGCCATCGAGTATATACCAAAGCATATGACTGATCTGTTTGGCTGTCAGTTCATCTTTATCATGCTGCACATCATATCCATAAATACCAATTGTATTTACATTGGGGCTCATTCCTGCATAGCGGAACAAAACACAGGCTTCTTCGCCATTCAACCCATTAGGAGAAAGTGTGGTAGCCGGAGCATAAGTGCTGGCCATAGCCGTAATATCAAAGCTGAACATATTGCTGTTGCGAATCACCGGTTCCATTTCATCAATACTTTCTTTTACACTGCCTACACGATAACAATCGAAGCGAAGCTTATCCAAAGTCTCCAGCATCCGCGGATGAACATAATAACTTTGAAAAGCAATATGATTATAATGACGGATGAAATTCGGTTCGCCTGTCAACATTTCCATCAGGAAATTCTCATGCCGGAACGGTGATTCAAGATCAAGGTCTATCAATGCATCTACACAGCTTGCTTCTATCGTTCTCTTGCCTTCAGCATAAGCTCCATATTGCGATAGTGTCAAATCATGAGAGCCGCCAAGAATGATAACAGTTTTTCCATCACCAATCAATTCCTGTACTACTGTTTTTAATGCAGCATAAGAATCGGTGAATAAAGAACCGGCTACTATATTTCCCACATCAGCTATCTTGATGTCCTGGTGCCAGTAATATAAACTGTAAAAATGACGGCGGATAATATCCGGAGCTTCACTGTGACCGTGTATCAAACCGCTTCCTCTTTGCTCGCCACAGCCAACAATTACGATCTGGGCATCATCAAGTTCGGGGAACTGTTCATCATAAACATCAATAACTTTTCCTAATTGCCCGTCTTTATATCCTTCATCAAAAGAAATGGCTGCAATGCTTACCGGGGAAAGGAAGTCGGAGATATTGAGGTGGTCTGACATGAGTGCAAGTTAAAGTTTGAGAATGAAAGCAAAAAGATTTTGCATTGCTGCTATGTGGATACAGGCAACCTGACGGTCTTTTAAACCGGTTCAATTTATTATAACGATAGTCCTGATCTGAAACTTTTCTCTGCCTCAACCGCATATAATTAATTATCTTAAAGTTTATTCCCGGTCGTGAAATCAATATATCTCATCATATTATTCTCAATACTCTCGGGGCTAGCTTCTGCCCAGAACAAAATAATAATTACAATAGCAGATGGTGCAAGCAGGGATAAGCTGGCAGATGTTAGTGTTACAATTTCAGGAACCGGTACAAACCAGGTTTCTAATTCATCAGGAAAAATAGAGCTTACCGATCTCCCCGATGGAGACATCTCAATACAGTTTTCTTTAGCTGGATATAAAACCAGGACGAAAAGATATGTTCTGCCATTACTGAATACACATGTCAGGATATTTTTAGATAAATCAGAAGATGAAAAAAAAGAAAACGTCATCTTCTATTCCACAAGAACTGATACTCCGATTGAAATCCTGCCGGTAAGAGCAGATATACTGACTTTTGAAAAAGTTAATGAAGAAGCAGCTATCAAACCCGGCAACATTGCAAGTCTCCTGGATGATATGACCGGGATTCAAATACAACAAACATCTGCTGTAACCGGTAATACAGATATACGTATACAGGGTTTGCCCGGCGGATATACACAACTGCTGCGTGATGGTATGCCTTTGTTTGGAGGCTTTGCCGGAAGTTTCAGCATTTTGCAATTGCCACCTATGGATATTAATCAAATCGAGATCATAAAAGGACCGGGTTCTGCTTTATATGGTGGCGGAGCCATTGGCGGAATGTTAAATATCATTTCAAAAAAACCAAAAACAGGAGTAAAGGAAAGATGGTTGCTGCTTAACCAGTCAACATTAAAGGAAACAAACCTTACTATCTATTTATCTGAACGGGAAAAGAAAATGGGTTATACATTTTTCGGTGGTGTGATGTTGCAACAGGAAGCCGATGTTAACAAAGATGGATTCAGCGATGTGGCTTCCAATGAGAGTTTTTTTATTCATCCCACCATTTATCTCTATCCCAATGAAAAAAACACAATTTCTTTTGGTGTGAACAGTGTGTTTGAAGACCGGATAGGTGGCGATATGCAGGTTCTCATCCGCAGGCCCAATGCCACTCACCAGTTTTATATAGAGAATCAATCTTTTCGTAATACGTTTGATGTAACCTGGGAAAGAAAGATCAGGAAAGCAGATAAGTTTATCGTAAAGGGTGCTGCCAGTTCCTATAATCGCAATATCACTTCCAATGTGTTTGGTATGCGGGCAAGACAGTTTACATTCTATACAGAAGCTGCTATGTCAGTAAAACGAAATAGACATGATATTGTTGCTGGCATCAATGTAAATGGTGAATTGTTTAAGAAACGTTTGCCCGACAGCAGTTCTATTACCAGTTATCAATACTTCACCGTTGGTGCATTTGCACAGGATGACTGGAAAATACATCCGAATTTATCCCTGCAATCGGGTTTTAGAATTGATGCACATAATAAGTATGGCACTTTTATTTTACCCCGCATATCATTATTGTATAAGATCAATTCTTATCTCACCTCCAGGCTTGGAGGCGGGTTAGGATATAAAGTACCAACTGTTTTTAGTAATGAAGTGGATGAACGGCTTTATTCTAATCTTCGACTTTCTGAAAATACAAAAGCTGAAAGATCATACGGAGTAAACTTCGATATTTATTTCAATAAAGAAATTGGTGAAGTAGCATTAGGCATAAACCAGTCGTTTTATTTTACCCGGATCAGTAACCCGCTGGTAGCACTTATTTCTCCCGGTCTTGTGCAGTTTTATACAGAATCAAAGCCGATCAATACCAAAGGAATTGAAACATGGGTACAGATAGGCTTCAGAAAACTGGAAGCATCTCTTGGATATACTTTTATAGATGCCCGTAAACAATACAGACCGGCACAGCCCAATCTTGAACTAAGTGCAAGAAACAGACTTACCGGTATAATTTCATATAAAGCATTAAAAGACCTGGTAGTTGGTGCCGAAGCCGTATATACAGGAAAAAAATACCTTGACAATGGAGAACAAAGTCCCGGCTTTCCACTTATTACCGGTAGAATCCAACTTGATGCCGGCAGGCTGACATTTGTATTGAACGCAATAAACCTCCTGGATTATCGCCAAACAAAAGAAGAAAGGATATATAGCCTGCCAATTACTAATCCCACCTTTAAACAACTCTGGGCACCTATTGATGGAAGAGTGATAAACCTTAGCCTGCGGTTACAGTTATAAATCCCTAAAGTTGCTTCTTTTAACGCTTTATCCGCATAGCTTATCTTTGCCCACTTATGGAACAATTGCTGAAGCAAATAGAAGAGTACAAAAAAGAGATAAGTGCATTTTCTGCAACCGATGAAAAGCAGGTGGAAGAATTCCGTATCAAATACCTCGGTACCAAAGGGATTGTAAAATCCATCATGGGTGAAATGAAAAATGTGGCGGCAGAAAATAAAAAAGAAGCCGGACAGTTGCTGAATGAGTTCAAGGTCTTTGTAGAAACTAAATACACTGAGTTAAAAGAGTCGGGAGCTGGGAGTCAGGAATCATCCTCTTCGATTATTGACCTATCACTTCCCGGAGATGATTTGCCTATCGGTTCCCGCCATCCTGTTGTTTTGATGAGGAACAGGATCGTTTCTATTTTTCAGCGATTAGGATTTGCAGTAGCTGACGGTCCTGAAATAGAAGACGACTGGCACAATTTCGGAGCACTGAATCTGCCCGAGCATCACCCTGCCCGTGATATGCAGGATACATTTTACATTCAGCAAAATCCAGATTGGGTATTAAGAACTCATACCAGTAATGTGCAGATACGGGAAATGGAAAAAGGAAAGCTTCCCATCAGGGTAGTTATTCCCGGAAGAGTGTACAGAAATGAAACAGTAAGTGCAAGAAGTCATTGCTTTTTTCACCAGGTAGAAGGCTTATATATTGATGAGAATGTTTCTTTCGCCGACCTGAAGCAAACACTTTACTTTTTTGTAAAAGAAATGTATGGTAAAGATGTTAAGGTACGATTCCGGCCTTCTTATTTTCCATTTACAGAGCCTAGTGCTGAAATGGATGTAAGTTGTTTTATCTGTGGCGGCAGTGGTTGTAATATTTGTAAAAAAACAGGTTGGGTTGAAATTTTAGGTTGTGGCATGGTGCATCCCAACGTTTTGACCAATTGCAATATTGATCCCAATAAATATTCAGGCTTTGCATTCGGAATGGGAATTGAACGGCCTGCAATGCTGAAATATGGTATCAATGATATTCGTTTGTTCAGCGAAAACGATGTGCGGTTCCTGAAGCAATTTACTTCTGCTATATAAATAAAGGCCACTTAATAAGTGGCCTTTATTCTTATTCAATTACTAATTCATTATAGTCAAGCTTTAGGCTTGTAAAAAGCAAGCACTAATGAAGCAACAAGAGTAAGCCAAAGACCTATTCCATAACCTTTGCCCAATGCTTTAAATATATCTCCAATTGCCCTGCCATCAATTAATGGAGATACAATCAGTATGAAAAGTAAAGTCAGTAACGGAAGAATGGAAAGTAAACTACCCGGAAGTACAGTGTTGCCATTATTAAATGAACCCACAAGTAAAAGCAGGCCTGATAGAGGTATCAAAAACAACAAGTACTGCTGCCAGCTTCCTCCTTTGGCAGTAGCCATGTCAAACCCGCTGATACCTTGTCCAAAAATACTAAAATAAGCAAGAAAGAAACTGCCAAATAGTACAGCTCCTAATACAATGTTGAATGTTTTTTTGTCCATGTTGGTTGATTTTGGTGATTAAAATATTATTTAAGGTAAGAGAAACTTTCCATAATTAACAAGCTTAAAATCCACAACCAATATCTTTACACAGTTAATACCTTCAAAATGAACATCAACAGTATTTGTGTATGCGGTGCAGGAACTATGGGCAATGGCATAGCACAGGCGGCTGCGCAGGCAGGCTTTTCTGTTATTTTATATGAATTGAATCCTGAGGTACTTGAAAAAGCAAAATCTGCAACCAGCGAAAACCTGCAGATGCTGGTTGAAAAAGAAAAAATTTCTGCTGTAGAAAAAGAAACGATAATCCGCAGCATTCAATACACAGATGATATACAAACCTGCCTGGCAGATGTTATTATAGAAGCTATTGTGGAAAAAGCCGAAATTAAGATTGCGTTATTCAACCAGCTTGCAGAGATCAATCACAGCGAATGCATTTTTGCTACCAATACATCTTCATTATCTGTTACAGCCATTGCAGAAAATGTACAACGACCAGAAAGGGTGATCGGTATGCATTTTTTTAATCCTGCCACTATTATGAAACTGGTAGAAGTAGTGAACACCCGTTTTACAAATGAAGAAACCACTTCAACAATATTTACACTGGCAAAACAAATGAACAAAGTGCCTGTGCTTTGTAAAGATGCACCGGGTTTTATTGTAAATAGGGTAGCCAGGCCATTTTATACCGAAACATTAAGACTGGCGGAAGAGGAAATTACTGATCATGAACTGGCAGATCGTTTACTGGAAGCAACTGGTTTTAAGATGGGGCCATTCAGATTAATGGACCTGATTGGGAATGATGTGAATTATGCTGTCAGCAGTTCAGTATACGAACAAATGAACAGAAATGAACGTTTCAAACCTTCTTACCTGCAGGAACAAAAAGTAAAAGAAGGCAAACTAGGCAGAAAATCAGGCGAAGGTTTCTATAAATATTAAATCATGGTTTTAGTTACGGGTGGTACAGGCTTTGTCGGATCTTATATAATCAAAGCTTTGGTTGAAAAGGGCTATGCTGTAAGGGCTATTCGTCGCAGCAGCAAACTACCCGCCTGGATACATCCATCAATTTTTGAAAAAGTAGAATGGGTAGATGGTGATGTACTCGATGTTGTGGCTCTGCAGGATGCCATGGAGGGAATTGATACTGTTATTCATTCTGCCGCCATTGTTTCCTTTGTAAAAAAAGACAGGAAACAAATGTACCAGGTGAATGTGGATGGTACGGCCAATGTGGTCAACATGGCTTTGGAAAAAAATGTTCGTCGTTTTATTCATATAAGTTCTGTAGCAGCATTGGGCCGAACTACTGATGGTGGCCGTGTAAATGAAGAAAAGAAATGGCAAGATAGCAAGGCCAATACTCATTATGCCATCAGTAAGTTTAAAGCAGAATTACAGGTTTGGCGTGGATTAAATGAGGGGCTTGAAGGTGTTATACTGAATCCAAGTACTGTTCTCGGTTACGGCGACTGGCATAGCAGCAGTTGCGCTATTTTCAAGAATATTTTTAATGGATTTAAATGGTACACATCCGGCATTAATGGATTTGTGGATGTGGAAGATGTGGCAAAGACGTCAATGCTTTTAATGGAAAGCAATATTACAGAACAACGTTTCATCATTAATGGAGATACCTGGCCATTTAAAAAATTACAGGATACCATTGCAGATGCATTCGAGAAAAAAAGACCATCAAAGCAAGCAACTCCTTTTCTTATGTCAATTGCCTGGCGTTTGGAAAAGATCAAATCTCTGTTCACCGGTAATAAGCCATTATTGACAAAGGAAAGTGCAATAGTGGCACAAAGCCAGACCTGGTTTGTAAATGAAAAACTGCTTAAAGAATTTCCAGACTTTTCCTTTACTCCCCTCGAGGAAACAATCAAACAAGCCTGCAATAAATATTTGACTCAAAGCAAAGGGTAGATCAGTACGGTTATTTTCACATCCTGCAACTGTCTTTCTACTATTCAAGTCTTAAAAGTCGCCATCTGAATCCATCCGACTGGACTTCATTTTATATCTTTAACCGGTAATTAATTTCTATGCAAAAACTACGTCTGTTACTTTGTTTAGTTTCAATAGTATTTTCTTTTTCAGCATCGGCCCAGTTTACTATCAGTGGTACCGTTTTAGATTCTGCTTCCCGTGAGCCGTTATTTAACGCATCTGTTTTTTGCCAGAATACAACACTGGGAACTGTAACTAACAAGGAAGGGCAATTTTCCATCACATTAAAATCGGGTGGATATGACCTTATCTTCAGTTATACCGGTTATCAAACACAAACGATCCGTGTTACAGAAAGAGGGACTTTAGAAATCTTACTGATCAAAGAAGATAAAAGCCTTGGCGAAGTAATATTGACAAATACCTACGAAGTTGCTGACGGGCTTGAAAAATATGGTGATTTCTTTTTCAAGAATTTTATTGGATCAACTCCAAATGCTGCACAGTGCACTTTACTAAATCCGGAAGTGTTGAAGTTCTATTTCTATAAAAGAAGCAACAGGTTGAAAGTGCTGGCAACAGATGCACTACAAATTTCTAACATGGCATTAGGTTATAACCTTCGTTACCAGCTTGATTCATTTGTATATTATTACAAAACTGATAATAACACCTACCGGGGCTATTGCCTGTTTACAGAAATGGAAGGAGAAGACAGCATTAAAAAAGTATGGGCCGCTGCCCGTGCCAACACCTATGAAGGCTCCAAACTGCATTTTATGAGAAGCTATTATGATAGTTCTGTTTACGAAGACGGATGGGTAATAGATATGCTGGATGAAAAGGACGATAAGAAGTTCAACCGTGTTACCAATCCATATGACTCTGTTTATTACGGTGCATTAGACAGTACCATGCAGATAGAATTCTGGTACCCTAGAAAATTAAGTATTGCATACACCAATAAGAAGCCGGAGCCTGAATACCTTAAGAAAATGAACCTTCCGAAAAATGTTTTATACCCTATTTCATACATAGATGTACTGAGCACTATCGCCGTTACAGAGAATGGTTATTATTATGATCAGAAAGATTGGGTAAATCAGGGCTACTGGAGCTGGAAGAATGTTGGAGATCAGCTTCCGTATGATTACTGGCCGGATTAAATTTATTTCCCCATTACTTTTTCCCAAAGCTGAGGGATACGTTTTATCCAAACAAATTCCTTCATTTTCTCTCTTGCATCTTCAACCGGTGAGCCAAAATATACTTTGCCTCCGGCAATAGAATCTTTCACACCGCTTTGAGCATATATTATAGCATCTTTCCCGATTGTCAATGTCTTGCTCACTCCTACCTGCCCCCAGAGTATTACATTATCTTCAATAGTAGTAGCCCCGGCTATACCTACCTGTCCGGCAAACAAACAATTTTTACCCACCACCGTATCATGCCCGATATGGATAAGGTTGTCCATTTTTGTACCAGCCCCGATTATTGTATCATGACTTACTCCCCTGTCTATTGAACAATTGGCTCCTATTTCTACACCGTCTTCAATTAATACCCTGCCGCAGCTGTCCATCTTTTTATAATGAATATCCCGGTTTGTCTTCTTATTATAATAAAACGCATCACTACCGATTACCGTTCCTGCCTGGATAATTACGTCATTTCCAATAATGCAATGATCAAGTATGGTAACATTTGGATGAATGATGCAGTTCTTACCAATAGAAACATGGTTACCGATATATGAACCGGGCATCACAATCGTTCCCTCACCAACTGATGAAGAAACACTGATCATTTTCATAGAGGGTTCAAACGGTCTGTAGAAATTGACAATCTTCAAATAAGCCTCGAACGGTTCTTCTACTATCAACAGTGCCTTCCCTTCGGGCACTTCTGTTTCTTTATTGATGATAATAAATGTAGCTGCGGAATTAATACACTTAGCATAATATTTGGGATGGTCTACAAACACCAGATCACCTTCCTCAACTTTATGAATTTCATTGATACCGGTAGCAATTCCATTTGAATTCCCCTTTATATCCGCACCAATAAGTTGTGCAATTGTTGTTACAGGAACAGGCTTATCGAATCTCATAAATTAATTTTTTAAACGCCAAAACCTGGCGAAGGCATTACAAAGGTAATAGGCAATAGCAGGTTGAATGAAGACAACTTGCGTTGTTTTTGAAAAATTAAGCTGTTTATTCTCTTAACAGGTGAAATTTTTTTTATCCCTTTTTTTTGTCATCCACCAGGATAAAAGTATGCTCAACATTCAGCTGCAAATAAAAAATGAAAAAAAGAATTGCATTAAATCAAAAAATTAAATGCGTTGAAACACAGGACTGTTCAATGTTTCAGAAGAATGAAAAAATCAGTGTAATAAAATTTCTTAAGTAAGAATTGAAAACAAAACATCATTAACACTTCTGAAATACCATTTTTAAACGTTGGCTTATCCACAGCAAGGTTTAAAATGTTAATAAAATAGTTTGAAAAAATTTTTTGGTTAATAAAAATTCTTTCTAATATTGTGAAGGGAATTTATTCCCTGTACTTACTAACCCATCCATATATTAATCCCTCTGGTACTCCAGGGGGGTTTTTTATTAATAAAATGTTTCTCATTAAGTCCTAAAAGCAAGTTTTTATTTGTAGTGCCCAATATCATTTTATATATGAGCTTAGTGTCCTGGTGAGAAAGAAAACAAATTGATTAATTAAGATACCTTTACCAGCTAAAAGAATTACATGCTTAAATCAATGACCGGTTTTGGCCGGGCCGAAAAAAATGTTGGTGATAAAACTTTCCTCGTTGATATAAAATCATTGAATGGAAAACAATTTGAACTGCAGTTAAAATTGCCTGCCATTTTAAAACCTTTTGAGTTTGATATCCGCCGTATACTTTCATCAAAGCTGGCAAGGGGTAGTGTTGATTGTGTAATCAGTCTGAAAGATACAGGCAATGCAAAGCCGGTAACCATTAATACCGATCTTGCCAAAGCATATTACAAGCCATTGGCCGAGCTATCCTCCTCACTTGGTTTGGATGCCTCCAATATTTTAAGCACATTGGTAAAGTTGCCGGAGGTTATTACTCCCAGCAGCGAAACATTGTCTGATACCGAATGGGTTGATTTTCAAAATGTATTGGAGTCTGCTATTGATGCTTTGAACAGCCACCGCCTGAATGAAGGGGCCATGATGGAGAAAGATTTATTGACCCGCATCCGTAATATTGAAAGCCAACAGGATGAAGTGATAAGGCTTGAACCGCAGCGTAAACAAAAAATTCGGGACGGCATTACACGTCTGCTGGAAGAAAATGTTGGCAAAGAAAATTATGATGACAACCGACTTGAACAGGAATTGGTTTATTACATCGAAAAAATAGATATAACAGAAGAACAGGTTCGCTTAAAAAACCATTGTGAGTATTTCAAAACATTACTTGCCGAAGAAGAAGAATCAAAAGGCAAAAAGCTTTCTTTTGTGTTGCAGGAAATTGGCCGGGAAATAAATACCACTGGTTCCAAAGCATATGATTCCACCATTCAAAAATGTGTGGTGATGATGAAAGATGAACTGGAAAAGGCAAAAGAACAAGTACTGAATGTTTTGTAGAACTGTAAATTAACCGCCACTTATTTACATTTGTAAAAAGCATCCCTTGAAAAAAGCCAGGTATATTTTCTTTTATTTTTTTATCGTTGCGGCATTTCTGCTGACATTAAGCTCCTGCAAACAGATAGACCTTTTTGAAAGATCTGTTACTGTACCCGGTCACAAATGGGATAATTCTTTTAAACCCTCTTTTACTTTTACTATTAAAGACACTGCATCAGCCTACAAATTATTTGTAGTGCTACGCCATAATGATAAATACAACTACAATAATATATACGTTAACATTATCACCAGGCAACCGGGACAGGACAGTACACAAAAAGCCCGGTACGACCTGACTTTGGCCAACAATGAAAAAGGCTGGCTGGCCAGCGGTATGGATGATATTTATGAACACCGGATTCCGCTTACTCCTACCGACCAGGAATTCCGTTTTCGTAAACCCGGCGATTATACATTCACCATCGAACAGATCATGCGGGAAAACCCATTGAAGAATGTATTGAATGTAGGCTTACGGATTGAAAAAATGGAATAATCATTCCTTCAGCAAAACAGTTTCAATAAACAATGTTAGAAATATAATAGCATCTTTGCAGCATGCCAGATGCAAGCCTTAAGAGATTACAACGTACTACCTTTATATACTGGATGCTGCTCCTCTATATTGTTGCCGCATTGGTTTGGTGGTTCATCTCCCTGGAAAAACAAAACCAGCAGATTGCAAAACAACGCTACGATAATGTTCTTGCAAGCACCAGTTCCTTAAGCACTCTTGAATTGGCTGAAAAAATTGCTGCAATTGACAACGAAACGAAGAGAAATACTGGTAAATATATTGCTGAAGGGATCACTTTTTTCATCTTAATTATTGTAGGTGCTTTTTTTGTTTACAGGTCAGTAAGGCGGCAGTTCAAGTTGCAGCAGCAGCAACAAAACTTTATGATGGCTGTTACCCACGAATTAAAAACACCTATTTCAGTTACAAAACTTAATCTTGAAACCGTTCAGAAATATCATCTTGAACCTGAAAAGCAAAAAAAACTTATCCGTACAACATTGGATGAAACAGCCCGGCTTGACTTTTTAACCAACAATATTCTTATCGCTGCACAACTGGAAAGTACAGGGTTTAAATCATCAAAAGAAGAACTTGACCTTTCTGCTTTATTGGGTGATTGTATCCATAATTTCAGAAATCGTTTTCCCGACAGGACTTTCACAGATTCCATAGACGAAGAAGCGGACATAAAAGGAGATCCGTTGTTACTGCAGATGCTGATCAATAACCTGCTGGAGAATGCAGTGAAGTATTCACCGAAAGAAGGAACTATAGGTATTGTTCTAAAAAAATACCGTTCAGGTATAGAGTTACAGGTAAAGGATGAAGGACCGGGAATATCTGATTCAGAAAAGAATAAGGTGTTTTCCAAATTCTATCGAATTGGCAGCGAAACAACCCGCAAAACACAGGGAACAGGTCTCGGACTTTACCTTTGCAGGAAAATAGCCCTGGATCATAATGCCGACATTACGGTGACAAAAAATGAACCCAGGGGCAGTAATTTTACCGTTATTTTTAAAACATGAGTACCGGAAAGAAAACATCTATATTATTGGTAGAAGATGAAGAGAACCTTCATGAAGCATTAAAGTTGAACCTAGAACTGGAGGGTTATGAAGTAACATCTGCTATGGATGGTGCAGCAGCTTTAAAAGCTGTGCAAGCGGAATATTTCGACCTTATTATTTTGGATGTAATGCTCCCGGAAATGGATGGCATTTCTGTTACTGAAACGGTACGTATCAGTAATAATGAAGTGCCAATTCTTATATTAAGTGCAAAGAACAGTAGTGCAGACCGGGTATTAGGATTGAAAAAAGGTGCTGACGATTATCTTACCAAACCATTCAATTTGGAAGAACTTTTGCTAAGGGTACATAAACTCATCAATAAAAATAAAAAGCTGCAGGACAAATCAACCATTGGCGACAGTTATTCTTTTGGTAACAATACAATTGATTTTAAGGCACAGGAAGCTTTAAGAAAAAACGGTGAAAAGATCCAGCTAAGCAAAAAGGAATCCATGCTTTTAAAGTTGCTGATCGAAAATAAGAATGAAGTGGTGCCAAGGGAAAAAATATTGCAATCTGTCTGGGGGTATAATGTATATCCCACTACCAGAACGATAGACAACTTCATATTAAACTTCCGGAAATATTTTGAAGAGGACAGCCGAAATCCCCGTTATTTTCATTCAGTAAGAGGCGTTGGCTATAAATACTCTGAATGATTACTTTCAATCGCTCCGATAATTTCTTTTGCATGCTGCAAAATGATCTCCCGGTCATCTGAAAGATTTGCATTAGTGTACTGACCAGCTTCACACTGGTTCAATGTATTTTCCAGTTTATTTATTATTTCACCCGGAATTCCGGACCTTTTCATTTTCACAAATAAGCCATCCTTATTTACACTACTTCCCTCTAAATGAAAACGGGTGGACAGGTATTCCCATAATGATGCAGATAACTCGGTATAGAATTTTTTTTCCGCAACAGCTTCTCTTGCAGCCAGTAATATTTCATCAGCATCGTAAAATATTGATTTTTCAGTTTCAACTTCCTCTTTTGCTTTTTTCTTTATTAATATCCAATAAGTCAGAACTATCAGTACAATACCAATGACAATTCCACCGGCGATACGGCTTGCATTTCTATTAGCTTCAGCAAGGTTTGATCCTTCCTTTACTGATATCCGGTTTATCTTCCGCTCTTCCTTTACCTCAAATGCAATAGGTGCTGATGATATAGTTTTATAACTGTTACTATCTGTATCAAAAAACGAAAACCTTATTGAGGGTATTTCCTGTTTACCCAAACGGGTGCAAACAAAGGGAAACCGGAATGTGCGGCTGCCATTTAATGGCATCAGTGTCCTGTCAAGTTCATCTTTTAAAGAAGGTTCAAAAAAATCAATTCCATTTGGCCAGCTGATGACCGGTGCTGTTAATTGAATGAAATTCCCTTTTCCGCTTATTGTTACTTCCAGCATAGCTTCTTCATTCTTTGCCGGATTATCGTTTATCAGCTTTGCATCAATTGTAAACCTGCCTGTTGCACCATTATAATTCTCAGGTTTTAGTGAAGCCGGCAGCGGTTTTACTTCAATGGCAATTTCCTCAGTCGTCATGTTTGTCTCGTAGCTAACAGTATTTTCTTTTTCAGGCTCATCCGATTCCTGACCGAACATTCCTTCAATTATTTCCTGTTCGGTTTTTTTATTTACAGCACTTCTTGAAAATTCCACTTTATTCTTTACTTCCATCGGATCAATAACAAACCGGCCTGCCTGCAGGGGATACAATTGTACTTTTCGGATCGTATGAACATCAAACAGCTTTCCGTTCACTTTTTCTGCCTTCACTTCCTTATCAGTAAGGTTTACCATGTCAAAAACTGTAAACCCATAAAATCCCGGGTTCTTTATAATATCTGATCTTGATTCAAGACTGGAGTATAGCTTAAATGTTGCTAATACCGGTTCACCAGTGTAACAGCTTTTTTTATCAACCATCACTTTTAAAAAAAGATTCTTTTTGATCTTGGCATATGGATCTTCACCCGGGCGCAAAAAATAATCTGATTGATTTTTCTCTTTTTCCCTTTTCAACAACAATTCAGCATCTTTTTGAGAAACGACAGTTAGCAGGGCATCATTACTTTTTATTTTTTTTCCATTTACTTGTACAGATGCTCCACGGATAATGAATTTTCCCGGCCGGTTTGCCACTAATGTATAAATATGATTTCTGACCGTTCTTGTAGCATAAAGTGATGGAATGTTTCCGGTATAGATTTCTGGCCCTGTTACCAGGCGAAAATGCTCAAATACCGGTGGCTTGAAATTCTCAGCATCCGCAGCATCCTCGATGATGTATTGTACCCGGAACGATTCACCTGCCACTACCGGTAGTTCAGGAATGATGGTCTTAAAAGAAACCTGTGCCTTTACCAGGATTGAAAGAAAACTAAAAACAAGTATGGTGGCCGTTCTCTTCATTTGTACAGGCTAAAATAAACTGAGTTCTGCAGAGATGAAAGCAGCAAAGAGACCAATGGAAAAAATATGATATTAGTGGCAGTGTTGCTGAAGCATTTGTTAAAGGTCGCCAAGCTGCGGCCTTATAATTAAATCTTCTACGCAGGCCTGTATACTCAGTTGTGAAGCCGCATAAACCATTTTAGCTATATCCTCTGCCTCCATGATACGTTTTGAAGAATTATCATAATTACCCCATGAATCGGACAGCACTGCTCCCGGATGAACAGCAGTAACTTTTATCCCATGTGGCATCATTTCATTTCGCAGGTTCTTGGTAAATCCGTTCATAGCAAACTTGCTGATGCTGTATGCGCCGCCATTATCATATGCTGCTAATGCTGCAATGGAACAGATATTAAATATGTGGCCTGATCTTCGTTCCATCATTTTTGGCAAAACAGTTCTTGTAAGATGATAAGCACTATACAAGTTCGTTGCTAGCTGGCTCTCTAGAGTACCGTCTGGTTCATTATGTACACTTCCCGGTACAAATAATCCCGCATTGTTGACCAGTATATCCGGAACAGCATTGGTAAGTATCCAGTTTCCGCATGCGACTGCTTCATCTTTTTTACTAAGATCAAAGGGTTTTGCCTTTATTGTAACTGAGGAAAATTTAGTTTGTAATTCTTCCATTGCCTTATATAAATGCACTTCTCCCCTTGAACATATAAAAAGATCATGCCCGTTAGCAGCAAATATTTCTGCAATGGCTTTCCCGATTCCTTTTGATGCACCTGTAACAACAACTTTCATTTAAACATGATATTGATTATTGAATAATTCCATTTTTCTTTGCAAATCTATGAAGTACAAACATCTTTTCTTTGATCTGGATCACACCATTTGGGATTTTGAGGCGAACAGCAGGGCAACACTTGCAGAACTGTTTGAAGAATTGAGTTTACAAGAGAAAGGAGTTAATGATTTTGATCTCTTTCATAAAAATTACCTGGCACATAATGAACGGCTATGGGAACGCTATAGGAAAGGATTTATAAAACAAGAAGAATTAAGAGTTAAAAGAATGTGGCTTTCCTTACTTGATTTTAAAATTGCTGATGAGCCATTAGCTAAAAAAATGGGTGACCGTTTCCTGGAAATGCTACCAACAAGAACTATTTTATTTCCCCATACAATTGAAATACTTGACTATCTCACTGATAAAGAATATAAGATTCATCTTATTACTAATGGCTTTGAAAATACACAGCATAGTAAATTGAAGAATTCTGGCTTAAGCCCCTATTTTAAAGAAGTTATTACATCTGAAGGAAGCGACAGCCTGAAGCCAAATAAAGAGATATTTGAATTTGCATTTAAAAAAACTGGAGCATTACCTCATGAAAGTATCATGATAGGTGATACAATGGAAGTTGATATTCTGGGTGCTATCAATGCAGGAATTGACCAGGTACATGTCAATCACATTTCCGACAAACCGGAAAGCATTAATGGAAAACTTCCGACACACACTGTTTATTCGCTAAAAGAATTAGAAGGGATATTTTAATGATTTACCAGGATGCAACTGTGGTAACACCACCTTGTGGCTTATCGCCAATCTTTACATGGATCTTTGCATCAAGAGGTAATAAAAGATCAACCCTGGAGCCGAATTTAATAAAACCCATTTCTTCGCCTTGTTTTACTTCCTGCCCGGCCTGTAAGTAGTTGCAGATACGCTTTGCCAATGCACCGGCGATTTGTTTCACCAAAATCTCTTTACCCCCTTTTTTATATACAACAGAATGCCTTTCATTTTCAGTAGATGATTTTGGATGCCATGCCACTAAGTATTTTCCTTTGTGATACTGGCTGTACATCACTTCACCACTTACAGGATTACGGTTCACATGCACATTCAGCGGACTCATAAAAATAGAAACCTGGATGCGACGATCAGTAAAATATTCATCGGCCTGCACTTCTTCTATCACCACCACTTTACCATCAGCCGGAGCGATGATGCTATTTTCATCAATCGTTAACTTTCTGTTCGGTATCCTGAAAAAAGAAATGAGAAAAAGAAGTAGGCCGAGAGTAACGATAAAGACAAGTAAGCTTATTACGGGTAGTGAAGAACTCATGAAATAAAATGAAAAAACATTTATAATGCCGAATAATATTACGCCGATCGCTATTGATTTATATCCTTCTTTGTGAATTGTCATTACTAATCAGTTGTAGGCAAATATAGTGAATGGTGATTAGTCAATGGTGAATGGATTAACTAGTTCAAAAACAGTTGAACATACAGCCAAACGAAAGGGGTTGCCAGTAGCAATGAATCAAACCTGTCTAAAAAACCACCATGACCGGGCATTAATGAGCCGCTGTCTTTAACATCGGCCATACGTTTGAGTTTTGATTCGAGAAGATCACCAAGAGTACCAGTGATAGCTGCTATTAAACTAACAAAAATCCAAAATGATATTCCTTTACCAAATACAAACCATTCATCAAACATATATCCGAGACATCCCATTACAATTGAACATAAAATAATTCCACCAGCCGTTCCTTCCCATGTTTTTTTGGGAGAAATTTTTGAAAGTGGAGTTTTTCCAATCAAGGAACCAACTATATAAGCCATTGTATCGTTAATCCACATGCAAAGAATAATAAAAAGAGGGAAGAAAACTAAATAATATGGTTCGTCTTTTAATAAAACAGGGTTATTTGTTTTAATTCCAAACAAATTCATCATCAAACCCCAACTCAAAGAAATATAGAACACCCCTAAAACAGCAAACCAAAATGCTCTCACATTTATCGGGTTCTTTTGAAAAATACCAACCAACAATAATGCAAATCCTGCAGCCGAAACCGGTAATGAAATATTTTCCTTCAATCCATAACTGCTTATCTGATAAGCCGGGCTGCAAAACCAAAGCATGATACCATAACCCATTACCATTAACCCAAGTTTTGTGTAAGGATGAAACGAAGTGGTATGTATCTTTTCTGTCAACTTTAAATATTCCCACCAGCAACCAAAATGTATAATAGTGAACAATGCCAGAAAACTCCATTGGTTCCAAAGTAAACCTACCAGCATCACAGCTACAAAAACGATGGCCGTTAATGCCCGGGTCCTGAATGTCTGAATATTAAAAGCCATAAGCCAGTTGAAAACGCTTAGTGGAAAATCGTATCCTTGAACTCATCACTCTTTTCTGCTGCCGGTTTTACTGTAACTTTTTTGAATACTAAGATCAAAGCAACAAAAACCGGCAAGGCCAGGATACCATACCATGTACCATCACTGGAATCATTCATCGCTTCTGCAATAGACTTTCCCTGCGATTTATAAATGTAAACCGCTGTAATTGCAATTGCGTTGTTTAAAAAATGTGCCAGGATGCATAACCAAAGTTTTCCTGAATAGTGAAATAAAAGGCCAAGCATTATTCCTAAAAAAACTCTTGAGAAAAACCCATAAAAAGATAGATGGGCAATACTGAACAAAATGCTGACAATAATGATAGATAACCATGGGCTCCTGGTCCATCGTGAAAGAAAATTCTGCAATCCGCCACGAAACAAAGTTTCCTCACACAAAGCAGGAAGAAAAGCCATGATTATTATTGCCAGCAGGTATTCCCCAATATTGTTTAGGCCTAAAATAGCAGATGCTTGTTTTATATAATCTGCTTCCATTTTATCAAACTTTATTTTCCACGAAGCACTTACTGGTATATTCTGATTAAAGTAGGCAAGCGAGGTTGATATAAACAATGCAGCTATCACAATGGCAAACACAATTCCTGCTTCATTCAGGTTGATCTTTTCTTTAAACCCTAATAGTTTCATAGGCCTCCTGTTCAACAACTGAGCAGTTAATATGGCCGGTAATAAAAACCCGACAATTGCAGTAATAACCTGTATTACCTGTACCGCTCCTCTGTTTGCCGGATTGGATATTCCTTCTTCGAGGGTGGCAATACTTTCCCCGGTCATTGTTGTCCAAACAGGTATACTGAGCAAACCTGCCAATACAGAACTTGCTACTGTAAAGCCAATCAGCATGAAAAATCCCGCCGAATAGGAAATGCCCTTTGAATTACTTTCGTACATAATCTTTAGCGATTAAAATGTAAATTTGCAGGCTCAATTGCCAACGGCAACAAAAATAGGTAATTGCATTTTGAATGGTACGAATCGGCAACATACAACTTCCTGACTTCCCGCTGCTTCTGGCACCCATGGAAGATGTGAGTGATCCTCCTTTCCGGGCTGTGTGTAAAGACAACGGGGCTGACCTGATGTACACAGAATTCATCTCCAGCGAAGGGTTGATTCGTGATGCAATCAAAAGCCGCAAGAAACTAGACATTTTTGAATATGAAAGGCCTGTAGGAATTCAAATATTTGGGGGCGATGAAGAAAGTCTTTCTTTGGCTGCTAAAATTGTAGAAGTTACAAATCCAGATCTGCTTGATATAAACTTTGGCTGCCCGGTAAAAAAAGTGGCGATGAAAGGTGCTGGTGCGGGGGTATTAAAAGATGTTGATTTGATGGTCCGATTAACTTCCGCAGTTGTTAAAGCAACTTCATTGCCTGTTACTGTAAAAACAAGATTGGGATGGGATGATAAAACAAAGAATATAGAAGAAGTAGCAGAACGTTTACAGGATGCTGGTATTAAAGCATTGGCCATTCATGGAAGAACAAGATCACAAATGTATAAAGGTGAGGCAGACTGGACTTTGATTGCCAAAGTAAAAAACAATCCTAGAATTAAGATACCCATTTTTGGTAATGGTGATATTGACTCTCCTGAAAAAGCTGTTGAATATAAAAATCGTTACGGTGTAGATGGAGTTATGATCGGCCGTGCTGCAATAGGTTATCCATGGATATTTAACGAGATAAAACATTTCATTAATACAGGCGAACATCTTCCCTCACCTTCTATTGCCGATAGAATTGCCGTTTGCAGAAAGCATTTAAAATTATCTGTAGAATGGAAAGGCCCTATTGTTGGTATTAATGAGATGCGCCGTCACTATGCCAATTATTTAAAAGGGCTTCCCAATATCAAGGAGTTTAGAAATCGGCTTGTAACACTTCCTACTGAAGAAGAAATAAATGAAGTGCTGAATGAAGTAGCAGTAACGTATTCAGGTTTCGTCATTGAAAAAACACCGATACAACTGATCAACTATCATGAGAAGTGCCCGGTGTAAAGTTTATGTCATCTTAATTCTCATTGCCCTCATCAAGCCATACACGGAAACAAGCACCCAGGTTCCTTCCAGAATAACAAAAGGCATATAGTTAATTAAAAAAGAAGCATAACAGGCAAGCCCGGCGCCAATAATGTTTAGTACATAATAGAGCTTCCCATCATTTTTTATTAATTTTTCTGTTCCCAGGAAATAAGCCATCAGGATGATGCCAACACCAATGGTTCCGATAATGTCGTTGTAAACCATAGTAACTGTTTTTATTTATTCATTGATAGCTTTCAGCACATCGCTGTCCAAAGGAGAAATGGAAGAGCCAAAATATTTTGTCAGCACTCCTTTCTCATTCACTATATATTTTGCAAAATTCCAGCCAGGCGGTTTGGTGTTCCAGCCATTTTTGCTTGAATCAGTCAACCACTGGTAAACCGGGTTTTGCTCATTAGACTTGATAACAGAACTTTTCTTCATCAACGGAAATGTAACACCATAATTCTTTTGGCAAAAAGATGCTATCTCAGCATCTGTTCCCTTTTCCTGCTCTTTAAAATCATTTGCAGGAAATCCAAGCACAATCAGTTTGTCTTTGTATTCATCTGCAAGCTTTTGAAGATCTGAGTATTGATTGGTATAACCACAATCGCTGGCGGTATTTACCAACATAACTTTCTTTCCTTTTAATTCATTAAAATCAAGTGTATCGCCATTATTTAATTGTGCCTTTAATGAATAAAAAGAAACCGGTGGTTGTTTGTCGCCTGAAAGTTCTTTTGTATTCTTCCGGGTAATTTTTGTCCACCACATCAATGCTGGATATACTGCTTTTAAGATTTTCTGCCTGTATGTCATATTTTTTGAATTGCGATTTACAATTTCTACATAGATAGCAAAAACTGCTATCAACATAAGAAAAACAATTATAAACCGCTTTAGTTTTTTCATTTAATAACCCATTTGAACAGTTTCAATTTTCCTTTGAAAGGCGGATATTTTATTGACGGATCAAACCAGGTCGGAGTTTTCATCACAGCTTTTTTATGACTAAATGTATCAAATGAAAACTTTCCATGATAATTCCCAATTCCACTGTATCCCCTTCCGCCAAATGGCAGATTATGATTGGTTAAATGCCAGCTTGAATTATTGACACAGGAACCACCGGCAGGAACATCTTTCAGCCATTCCTTTTCTTTAGTACGGCTTGAAGTATAAATATAAAATGAAAGAGGATTAGGATGTTGCCGGATTATATTCAATGCATCTTTTTTTTCTGTAAATGAAAATACCGGAAGAATGGGGCCAAAGACTTCATCCTTCATCACATTGCTTTCCAAAGAAACATCAGTCAACAGGGTTGGTTCAATAAATAATTTCCCCCTATCAGTTCTGCCGCCCGATTCAATTTTCCCTTCTTTCAAATAATTACTCAACCGCTCAAACTGTTTTTCGTTGATGATCTTTCCATAATTATAGCAACTCTCAGGATTCTCAGTAAAGAAATCATTTATTGTTTTCTTTAATGCTTCAATCATTTTACTTTTTACTGATTCATGCACCAGCAAATAATCTGGCGCCACACACATTTGCCCGGCATTTGAAAACTTTGCAATAGCAATACGACGGGCTGCAACTTTAATATTTCCATCACTTTCTACAACACAAGGGCTTTTACCTCCCAGTTCAAGGGTTACCGGCACTAATCTCTCCGCCGCCATTTTATAGATTATTTTACCTACTGCTGTACTGCCTGTGTAAAAAACATGATCAAACGTAAAGTTGTTCATCATAGAGGGAATAACAGAAACACCATCACCCTGCACATACAGGATATATTCTTTTGGAAAAACATCTTCAATTATTTTTTTCATAACTGCATCAATAGCCGGTGCAAATTCACTCGGCTTCAGCACTACACAATTGCCGGCAGCTATAGCACCAATCAATGGATTAATCAATAATTGAAATGGGTAATTCCATGGAGCAATGATCAATACAACACCAAGCGGTTCTTTCATGATTCGGCTGCCTGAAGGTAAGTTCAACAAATTAGTAGGCACAGGTTCATCATCCATCCAGCGACCCAAATGCTTTATGGCCGTGTTAAGCTCTGAAATTACCAATCCGATCTCCGTTACCCATGTTTCTTCGGGGCTTTTTTTTAAGTCTGAATATAAGGCATCATAAATATCCTGCTCATATTTCAGAATGGATGTCTTCAGTTTTCTTAACTGCTCTTTACGAAATGTGTAAGACAATGTGTTTCCTTCATTAAAATAATTGCGCAGTGCTTCAAGACTGGATATGTCTGTCATTAATTCTAATTTTATACCAAGGTAATCAAAACTCCCATCTTCATGACAGATGAATACTTTATGATGCAGGCACTGAAAGAAGCTAAAAAAGCCTTTGAGGAAGAAGAAATTCCCATTGGTGCAGTTGTGGTAATCAATGACAGAATTATTGCCCGTGGGCATAATATGACAGAACGTTTAAAAGACCCTACTGCCCATGCGGAAATGATTGCATTAACTTCAGCATTTAATTCTTTGGGAGCCAAATACCTGCCGGAAGCCACCTTATATGTAACTGTAGAACCCTGCCTGATGTGTGCAGGAGCAATATATTGGAGTAAGATCCGAAAAATAGTGTACGGCACTGATGACGAAAAGAATGGTTATAAAAAAACTGCTGGTAATAACTGGCCTTTTCATCCTAAAACAGAATTAATACGTGGAGTGTTGCAAGAAGATTGTGCCAGGCTGATGAAAGATTTTTTTAAAGGAAAAAGATAAGAAATGCCTAAAGCTGCTAAAACAATTGTTACACATCCTGTAACGGGTACAGAGATGAAATTTGATTCGGCAATATATGAACCTTTCAAGGCAGCAATATTGCAAAGCCTGAAAGGCAGTAAGGGAAAAACATTTACTGAATTGACTGATGATGTTGTAAAAATTATTAAAAAGAAAATGCCTGATTTTAAAAAATCAATTCCCTGGTATACTATTTCTATCCGGCTTGATCTGGAAACAAGAGGTATCGTTGAAACATTTACCGAAAAAGGGAAAAAGTTGAACAGACTAAAGAAATAACTTTCGAAATAAGAAAGAAATTAGCTTTTAATATCCTGTAAACAACTGAAACAAGATAAATTTGTTATTCTTATAAAAGGAACTATTTCTTAATCATTAAAATAATTTTTTATGGCATTTACATTAGCACCTCTTCCATATGCACACGATGGATTGGAACCACATATTGACACACAAACCATGCAAATACATCATGGCAAACACCACCAGGCTTATGTTGATAATCTTAACAAGGCAATTGCGGGTACTGAACATGAAAATAAATCCATTGAAGAGTTAGTAGCAGCTGCTGGTTCTATTTCACCTGCGGTTCGTAACAATGGTGGCGGACACTGGAATCATAGTTTTTTCTGGGAAAGCCTTTCCCCAAATGGTGGTGGCTCTCCTTCCGGCAAACTTGCAGATGCAATTAATGAAGCTTTCGGCTCATTTGATGCATTTAAAGAAAAATTTGCTGCGGCTGGAATGACAAGATTCGGAAGCGGATGGGCATGGCTTATTAAAAAAGATGGAAAACTGGAAGTAAGTTCAACGCCTAACCAGGATAATCCACTGATGGATGTAGCAGAGGTAAAAGGCACTCCTATATTAGGATGTGATGTATGGGAACATGCCTATTACCTGAAGTATCAGAATAAAAGAGCAGATTATCTTGCTGCTTTCTGGAATGTAGTGAACTGGGATAAAGTTGCGGAGAGATTATAATTGTAACAATAATACCTCAAAGCCGTTATTTTCAATAGCGGCTTTTTTATTCCAGTTGGTTCAACCTGTTAATAGCCTCTATCCGGTTATTGACATGAAGTTTGGAATAAATGTTTTTTAAGTGCTTTGTAACAGTATGTGCACTTAAGTACAGTTTTGCAGAGATTTCTTTTACAAGCAATCCGGTTGAGATAAGATATAATATTTCATTTTCCCTGTCAGATAGTTCAATAAGCCGCTGCTGTTCTTCCTTTTGCTGAAAAGTAGAAATAACTTTTCTTGCAATATAGCGGCTCATTGGGGCGCCTCCACTGTGAAGCTCTTTTAGTGAGGCCAATATTTCCTGGGGCATTGCATCTTTTAAAATATAACCACAGGCTCCGTTCTTCAAAGCTGTAAATATAAACTCATCATCATCGTAAAAAGAACAAACCATACACTGTACGGCTGGAGCAGCTTTTTTTATTTCTGCAATTAACTGTATACCGCTCTTACCCGGAAGTTTTATATCAACTATGGCAATTTGAGGGGGATTTCCAGGCAAATGCTTAATAGCCATTTCAGCAGAAGCATAACTGTTCAGCAACTTGAATTCACCGGAGTTATTGATCAATAATTCAAGCCCTTCCCGATAACGTTTATCATCTTCAATAACTGATACAGTAACCAAAGCCGTTAATTTATTTTCAATATACAAAAAAATATCCCTTAAATAACTCCA
>CAYVSH010000028.1:0-26178 GCA_964453625.1 uncultured Chitinophaga sp. | reverse complement strand
TAGAAAACATATTTGATATTGGAAGTTCTTTGAGATTTTTAATTAAAAACTCGGATGCCAAAAAATCAACGCATAATTTGTAGCCGTTTTCGATTTTCTTCCATTCTGCTCTAAAGTCTGTTTCTTTTGTGTTTTGTTTTAAAATTGAATTAAGTGTCCGTTTAAAATCTGCACCACCAATTTTGTTTGCACCATAATATAATGCCACCGTATTTTGCATCGCATCATCAGAGATTTCGTTAAAGCCCAATTGTAAATCTTTTTTAGTGTCTTCAACGTGGTCTCTTAAATGAACAGTTGTTGCTAAAGCAAAAAGTTCGTCAGCTCTGCTTAATCGCATACCAGCGGAATTAACTCGGATAAAGATTTCTCTTGCCTGGTTAAAATCAAAGCCTCTAAACTTTAGGATATTGAACCTGTATTTATAAAACGCATCATAACATTTCTTTGCTTCTACAGCTTGATATTTTTTAAGTCCAATTCTTTTAGATAAAACAGAAGGTTGTGTATCTAAGAGTTCTTTAAGATTGATTAAGTTGTTGTCATTCTCTGATAGCCTTCTTTTGAATATAAATCTACTTTCTGCATTTTTGTTTGTGTCAAAATACAAATCATTAAAGTTGATTTTTGAGTTTACGTCTTTGCTTGGCTCTATTCCTTTGAGAACACCGTAAATAGTTGAAAGCCGCTGTTGTCCGTCAATAATGACTTCTGCTGTTGCTGCATTTTTATTATACTGGGGAATTATAGTTTTTGCATTTGGTCGTATTTCAAATGCTTTACTTGTCTTTGTCTCCCAAACTAAGGCAATACCAATAGGGAAGTTGTTAAAGATACTGTCCATCAATTTGCAAATACTATCCTTCTTCCAAACGTAGCTTCTCTGAATTTGTGGGATTGCAAATACCCGTTCGTCAAATTTGTTTCTAAGTTTTCGCAGGTCGAACTCTTGAATGTAAAAATCACTCATAAATATTTGGTCGTAGGTTTTGCTTTAAAGTATTAGGGTGTGTCCGCATTACTGCCAACACATAAATATACGCAACTCCCTGTATAAATTTGTATTGGTAATCAATGAAAATTTATACAAATGATCAGATTAAAATACTGGAATGAAAAGTACAATATCGGGATGGCCGACTGGAAAACTGTTTACCAGTTTCCGCAACAAGAATTATTGCTGAAGGAAATGCACCAGGGTTGTTTATACTACAGGTTAAGAGGCTCAGTGATACGGATCAGCTATCGTCAAATAAAAAAAGGACTTCAAAGAAAAGAAGTCCTTATTGAGGAGAAGTTGAATTTGCTTCCGTTTTAATTCATCCGGATTATCCGGTTGCCACCCTGGTTGTTCTTATTCATTTCTTCCATCATCTTTTCTCTTTCTTTCTTAAACTCTTCAGCAGTGTAATGTTTTTTTCCTTTGGGTTCCTTAATGGTTTCCGCATCTACTTTTTCTGAAATGCTTATGGCTTTAAAGGTTTGTGTGCCGTCTTTTATATCCATTTCAAGAATAAGTCCGGGTAATTGTCCCTGGAATTCTGCAGGTCCTGCCGATACGGGCACACTGCTGGTAAACCAGGCCACAATGGTTGAAGTGTCATCTATTTCTTTGCGTTCCATTACTCCGTTATCCATATTTACCTGTGTTCTCTTACTGGTACGTACCGCTGTAGCTTTCATACATGGCATACCAAGTATAGTTTTTGTTTCACCCGTCATTTTCCATTTCAGACTACTGATGCTGTCATTAATGATGAAGGTCTTGTCGAACATTTCTCTTTTCTCTACTTTTTTCTTTGTATCGAAATTATTATAGAGCACATCGTCATTACCGGCTACCACCATCCTTATCTGTGCACCGCCATTACTGCTGGTAAAAGTGCCATCGTCATCGCTGTTCTCTTTTTCAGCCTGTTTCCAGAGGGACTGGTTATTAGCGAATGAAAGTTCAAATTTGTCAACCCTGCTTTTTGGCATCTGCTGTTCTACACCACCGGGCATACCGGCAAAACTGAATTGAAGCTGCGAGGTTCTTTCATAGATCACTTTTCCCTGCGTTTGCTGGGCAGTGCTTATCATAGCAAGAAGAAAGACACCGGCTGCTGTTGTTATTATTTTTTTCATGTGTTTGTTTTGTTTTTCAAAACTAACAGGCTTGTGTTGTAAGATAAGTTAAGCCACCTTTCATTAAGGTTAATAAAGGTTAACAGGGCTGAAATGAGCCGCAGCATTGGATTACATTTGTATAGCATTTCATCGCATGAACAAATTAAAATGGTTAGCAGTACTGATGGGTGTGGCCATTGCCGCCATTACCGGTTTCCAGCTATACTGGCTGAAGCAGAACTATGACCGGGAGAAGCGGTCACTCTATATTAAAACTGATCTCCGTTTCCGGGAAACCATATTAAAACTGCAGGCAGCTAAATTAAAATTTGATATACCCAACTGGACCGAAGATCATACTGATAAGGATGTGAAGATCTTTATTGAAAAAAATGGAAGTGCAGTACGGGTGAGAAAAACACCGAAAACCGAAGTGGTGTCTACCATTAATATCATAGGAGATAAACTAAAAGATTCGTTGCGAAAAGCTGGTAAGACAAAGATGATCATCAGGATGGATAAAACATCGGTGGATGTACTTGGAGATACTGCACATGTTACCAATATCAATGGAGATACCGGGAGTAAGGATAAAATCTTTAATCTTTTATACAGTGTGGACTCGCTGCAGGATTCATTACACATAAGAGAGATTGATTCAGCTTATTCCAAAGTATTACAAGCTGAAAAATTAAACATACCTTATACGATCGTAAAACTTGATAGTGTTACAACTGATGATGATCCGGCACAACATAATGTTACTGTCGGTCTTGTTCATCCTGCTACTTACCAGCTACAACTGGGTAATAGCTTTTCATACCTGCTGCGCCAGTTGATACAGCCTGTTTTATTTTCCGTTTTCTTATTGGGTATTACAATGCTTTCATTTGTTTTATTGTATCGCAACCTGCTGAAACAACAAAGGCTTGCGGCATTGAAGAATGAATTCATCAGCAATATCACCCATGAGCTGAAAACACCTATCGCAACCGTTGGTGTTGCTATCGAAGCATTGAAGAACTTTAATGCAATGGATAACCCACAGCGGACCAGGGAATATCTTGATATTTCTTCTAATGAACTACAACGGCTGAGCCTGCTGGTAGATAAAGTGCTGAAACTTTCAATGTTTGAAAAGAAAGAGATGGAAATGAAATTTGAACCGGTGAATGTGGGACAACTGGTAGATGAAGTAGTGGTATCGCTTAAGCTACAGTTAGAAAAGAATAATGCGGAGCTTTCGGTTCAGTCGTCAGGTGATGTAAATACAAAGGCAGACCGGTTACATTTATTGAGTGTTATCTTCAACCTGTTGGATAATGCCATTAAGTATAGCAAAAGCAACCCGGTTGTGAAAGTTGACATAGCGGGAAATGAAAATGTTGTTACCTTAAAAGTGAGTGATAATGGTATTGGTATAGAACCTGCTTACCAGCATAAGATATTTGAAAAATTCTTCCGGGTGCCACATGGTGATACACATAATGCAAAAGGCTATGGACTAGGACTAAGTTATGCAGCACAGGTGGTACAACAACATAACGGAACTATTGCTGTTGACAGCCAGCCGGGAGAGGGGACTACATTTACTATCACACTACCAAAGAATAGTCAATGAGCAAGACAAAAGTATTGTATGCAGAAGATGAATTGTTTCTCGGGAAGATCGTTAGAGAAAGCCTGGAGAGCCGTGGTTATGAAGTGATCATGGAAAGCGATGGTGGCAAAGTGGTGGAACAATTCAAAAAAACCACTCCCGATATTTGTGTGCTGGATGTGATGCTGCCAAATAAAGACGGCTTTGCCATTGCAGATGAGATACGGGAGATGGATGAAGAAGTGCCGATCATTTTCTTAACAGCCAAAGTGCAGACTGAGGATGTGATCAAAGGATTTTCTTCCGGCGGAAATGATTATATGCGGAAACCTTTCAGTATGGAGGAGCTTATCGTCCGCATCCAGAACCTGTTGCGCAATAAAACAGAAGGTATTTCAAAAATAAATGGCGGAACGGCCACTATCGGGAAATTCAATTTTCAATTGAACAGGCAACTGCTGAATAATGGAAAAGATGAACGTAAGCTTTCATTCCGGGAAAGTGAATTGCTGAAATTGTTATACGAAAACCGTGACAAGATCATTGAACGGAAAGACATACTGAATTTGCTTTGGGGTAATGATTCCTTCTTCAACTCCAGAAACCTGGATGTTTATATAACAAAACTGCGCAGCTACCTGAAAGAGGATCCTTCACTGGAGATAATCACCATCAAAGGTGTTGGATACCGCTTTGTAACAGGATAATTATTTTACCGAAAAACTTTGTGCCGACAAATTATTCCGCAGGAAAATAAAAGTGCCAGCTTCCAACGGAATGATTCTCCTTACTTCGCCGGTTGTATGTACACCGGATTCCATATTCGCCATGAAACTTCCTTTACCATCACCTTTCAGGAATAAAGCAGCCATTGCATCATAGTTGCCGGTGCTGACATCGCCATCAAAACAATTGCCACCAATCACTATATCTTTTATTCCATCTTTGTCAAAGTCATCAATCAGCATATCATTAATGGTGGACAATTGTGCCAGTTCGGGGAATGCTTCAAACCTATAATTACCATTGCCGTTATTAATAAATACTCCTGACTGGAAACAGGATGTTTTATAAATATCCATTCCCATTTTTTGTTCTTCTGAAAACAACTGGTCCATAGTAATGCCTGCATATAAACGATACCGGTAGAATTTTTTTCGCATCATTGGCATCTGGTCTATCAACTGGTCACGGTGATACATGGGATAGCATTTTCCCTGTATATAATATCCAAGTACTGCATCATAACTTCCGTTCTTATCAAAGTCTTTTGCATAGATGGTGCAAGGTTCATCCAATGCTGCACATACTCTTGAGTTGGTGCCACGGTTTCCGGCCACAATGTCCATATCGCCATCATTATCTATGTCTATTACTTTAATCGTATTCCACCAGCCGGTAATATTGCTTAAACTTATGCTGGTTACTTTTTTATTCTTATCCTGAATAGCAACCGTTGGATCAGCAGGTGCAAGTTTTCCGTTGTTCCATTTAAAGATCATCACAGGCATCCATTCACCGGCAAGTAATAATTCATTTTTGCCATCACCATCCATATCGGCCCATGCAGCATAGTTTACAATGCCGGAGCTATTCAGTTCCGGAGCAAGCGACTCTGTTACATCTTTAAAAATACCCTTATTGTTTTGCAGCAGCATGTTCTTATCATGTTTTGGGAATTTGCCGGGTGTAACGGCACCACCGACAAACAAATCAATATCTCCATCACCGTCTATATCTGATGCTGCTACATAAGAGCCATTGTTCATTGCCTTTGGCAATGCAGAATGAGAACGGGTAAAATTTCCCTTTCCATCATTCAAATAAAGCCTGTCCTGGTATAATGCATTGCCGGCAGGAAATTCTGAACCACCGCTAACCACATACAGGTCCATATCCTTATCGCCATCTGCATCAAAGAAAACAGCACCGCCATCTTCAAAAGCTTTGTCTTTTATAAATCCTGCTTGTGTTTTTTTTGTAAAACTTCCATTTGCACCCTGAAGCATCAATGTTCCCTCGTTGCCCGATGATCCGCTGATGTAAACATCTTCTTTACCATCTCCGTTCACATCTGCTTTGGCATAGTAAGGCCCTTTGCGGCTACACTTGTAAGGTATCAAAGGCTCCCGTTTAAAATCAATAAATTCTCCTTCTTTGTGAACATAATTGAATTTATTATCAGTAGTTGTTTCGGCAAACAATGCAGGTCTTTTTTCAGCCATTGGAACTCGGAGAACAGCATCTTCTTCAAACAATGTGAGTACCTGCCCGGTGGGAACATTATTCATTACTATCTCTTTACCGGAAGGAAAAGTTATCGTTATACTTGAAATTGTTTTTTCTTTATCAGTACCAAAATGTAAGAAGTGTTCACTGCTGGACAGGTAGCCCCGTTGCGGATCGTAACGTTGGAGCTGAATATTTCCTTTTTCATCCATCAGTTTTACAATAGTTCCAAACACTTCTTTTTTCATTTCCCGGGTAGTAAAAAAACGGAACCGGATAAACTGAGTTGGATTAATCTCATTCAGGTTGTTTTTTAAAATGAATGCTTCATCATCTATATTATTTACAACTAAATCCAGATCACCGTCATTATCGAGGTCGGCATATGCAGCTCCATTCGAAAAGGAGGGAGGTGCATCAGTCCATTCTGTTGAATAATTATCAAAACGTAGTGAACCGTTATTACGATAAAAATAATTTTGGATACGAACAGAAGGAATATTCTTAAACCATTCTACCAGACTTACATGTTGTCCTTTTGCCATTACTTTTCTAATGGAATCCATATAAAATTCCCTGTAATCCCAATCTGAAATATCTCTTTTTAGTCCGTTGGTGATATAAATATCTTTCCATCCGTCATTATCATAATCGGCTATCAGCGGAGCCCAGGTCCAATCTGTTTCGGCTATGCCTGCATAATAGGCTATCTCACTATACCTGCCATTGCCATTGTTAAGCTGAAGTACATTATGCGGATACTGATAGAAAAGGCCGAAGCGTTGCATCAACTGAAACTTGTCGTATTGCTGTAGTTGTACAAATAACTGTTTTTGCCTTACAGGATCTTCAATTGCCATATCAGCAACAAAAATATCTTCTAGCCCATCGTTGTTAAAATCATTGATATCTGAACCCATAGAAAACATGGATATATGACTGACATAATCCTTGAGTTTTTCAGAAAAAGTGCCGTTCTTATTATTGATATAAATAAAATCGGGTTTTCTAAAATCATTAGCTACATAAATATCAGGCCAGCCGTCGTTATTGAAATCTGTAACAGCAACACTTAGTCCGTATGCACTGCTCATCACACCAGCTTGTTGGCTGATGTCAACAAACACGCCGTTTCGGTTTTCATATAACCGATGACTTACGTATCGTGTTGCTGTATCATCAATCATAATAAGCTTGCCATTTTCCATTTTTGCATTTACTACCATTGTAGAATTAAACTGAATCATGTGATTGATAAGAAAAGCATCCAAGTCGCCATCTTTATCAAAATCCAGAAAAATAGTTTGTGTGGTGTAGCTATCATCATCAAGCCCTATCTCTTTTGCTTTGTTAGTAAAAGTAAGATCACGGTTATTGATGTATACAATATTGTTACGGTATTGCGGATCAAAAGGACCAGATTTAGAAACAACAATATCCAGCCACCCATCAGCATTTATATCAATCATTGTAACACCGGTTTTTAGACCAAGTTCACCACCTATTCCAGCAGACTCTGAAATGTCTTTGTATTGTAATTTTCCTAATCCAAGATAAAGTTTATTATAACCGGTAGAGGATGAAAAATAAATATCCGGAATATTGTCATTAATATCACCTATAGCAACACCACTGCCATTATATAAGTACTCATAGGTATGATAAAACAAATTTGCATCCTCATATATGTCATTTCGGAAGTTAACACCAGTGTAGGATGAGGGCAGCGAAGTAAATAGTTTTTTAGACGTTGGTGTTTGTGACAAAGCTGGTATCCAGCATATCAGGTATATATTGGCAAAAAGAAAGAAGAGTATTTTTTTATTCATTAATATCATTTTTTTACAACCGCTAATGTTTTGATGACATGGCGGCCAATCGCTTTTCCTTGTTTAATACTTATTCTTGCTGTTTCGGGGTAATGGATACCGCCATATACACGGCTCCAGGAGGTTTCTTCAGCCGCTTTTAAAAAAGACTGGAATCTTCTTGGTTTTATTCCAATGGGAATCTCTGTATTATCGGTAAATGTATAATTGTCACCCAACAGGTTAGTTAACACTTGTGCTGCTGCATTGGAGATAACGGCATGTCCGCTGGTAAATTCCGGAAAAGGTGGTGTTTGGATCAGTGGCTCCCATTTCTCATCTATATGCCGGTTGATGATGGTAACAGGACGAATAAGATCAGTCTTGTATTTTTCATACCAGCATGAAATGAATGCATCGAACAAAGCAATAGAAGCAAGGGTATATGCTTGTGAGGCTTTGGAAACAGGAATATTTTTTTCGATACAGGCTTGCCGGGTGATCATGATCCAGTGGCCACCGGGAGAGATCTTATGTACAAAATGATTGAAATGGCCATCCTCAATTGAAACATTGGGATTATCATCCCAATACCAGGCAATAGCTATCTGGTTGCTGTCCAGGTTTTTTACAATGTTGTAAACTTCCATTACATTTTTATAAAAAACAGACCCTTTATTCATATCATATCTCAGTTTTTCTTTTGGAGAAAACTGTGAACCTTTTTTGAATGTCATGGGGCGGATAGTACCCCAATGTGGTTCTAGGCCCTGTGCAAAATCAATAGGAGTTGGTTGCCAGCTTCCTTCGCCTGTATTTGTTACATGCCGCATTAATCCTCTCGATTCATTGTAATTATCTTTTTTTAACCAGTCTTTAATTGAAGAGGCTGCCTGTTCACCATACGCTACTGAATTGGAATAGACAACCGCATCCATATCTTTTTTGACAGAATCAAGGAATGCAACTTTCCAGTCTTCGATCCTGTATTCCGAACCAACCAGGCTCCTGGCTACCTCTGCATATGCTACCACTGCCGAAAGAAAATAATCAGTCTTTATATTTTTTGATCTGGAAATTACAGGAAGACCATTTAATTTTCCTGACAAAGCCGGCAACTCATTTTTTTCGAACCGTATGCATTCATAAAAAGCAATATTTGGATAGCAATAGATTCGGGCAGCAATTGGAGGAGGATACAGGTCATCCATAACTACATTCACCAGCAGGCTGTTAAGGTTGTGCAGCGTTTGTTCTTTTGATTGAGCTTTCAATGAAGAGGCCTGCACACAAAAAAATAGAAAAAATAGAAAAGTAAAATGTGATTTACGAAATGTAAAAAGACGCATAGCAATATTTGCTTGGATGAGGGATAAATTTACAACAATCAGGAGGTTTATATGTAATGAATCGTTGTATTAATTACTATTTCCTGTAGTAATAATATGAGAATCAACAATGATTTTCGTCGTAATCAGTTCAGAAAGAGAATGGTTACTACATTGATGTTTATATTATCATTATCTTTTGTCTGTCTATGGCGGTAAACCTCAAAGCATATATAGCAGATAAAATATTTACCGGTGAAAGCTGGATCAGTCACCACGCCATAATTACTGAAGATGGAATGATCAGGGAGATCGTACCCGCCCAATCATTATCATCTGCACTTTTGATTCATCAGTTTGATCAATGTATCATTGCTCCCTCTCTTATTGACCTGCAGATATATGGAGCTTATGGTAAGTTGCTGGCAGTTTATCCCGAAGCAGATTCATTATTTAAACTAACTGATTATTGTACAAAAGGAGGAACTTCATTTTGTTTACCGACTGTGGCTACTAATACTAAAGAAGTTTTTTATAAGTGTATAGATGCTGTGAGGGACTATTGGAACAAAGGAGGCACTGGTGTTTTGGGTTTGCATATTGAAGGTCCGTGGATCAATCCTGATAAGCGAGGGGCACATATCGCATCGCTGATACATACACCAACAATTAATGAAGTGGAAGACTTACTAGAATACGGAAAAGGTGTAATTAGAATGATAACATTGGCTCCTGAAATATGCAACAAGGCTATTATTGATCTCATTCTCTCATATGATATAGTTATTTCGGCAGGACACAGCAATGCAACATATGATGAAGCAATGACTGGCTTCGCAAATGGAATTACCGCTGTCACACATTTATATAATGCCATGAGTCCTTTTTTGCACAGACAACCGGGTTTAGTTGGTGCTGCCATGGATGATGAAAAAGTAATGGCCAGCATTATTCCGGATGGTTATCATGCAGACTATGCAGCTATACGCATCGCAAAACAGGTAATGAAAGAAAGATTGTTTGTGATAACCGACGCTGTTACCAATACAGATAAAGGATATTATCATCATCAGCTGAAAGGAGAGAAATATGAAGCAGGAGGCATCCTCAGTGGTTCTGCTTTAACCATGACAAAGGCACTGCAAAACCTGGTCAATTATGCAAATATTGAAACCGGGGAAGCATTACGGATGTGCAGTCTTTACCCTGCTATTCTTATGAAACTGGACCAAAAGCTTGGAAAAATTGAAAAGGGCTATTGTGCTGAAATGGTGGTGCTTAGCAATGAACTTGACTTTGTGTCTCTCATTAAAGCATAATTATTTTTTGATTATTTCAGGAATGTTTTTACCTTTTTAGTCATAACCTTATTGCTTAATCAAAACAACAACCAAATGAGAAAGTTTATTGCTTTGTCGGCAATAGCAACACTCTTTGTCATTGCCGCTAATCTTACTTCATGTAACAATAACAAATCCGATCAACAAGCCGCTTCACCTGAAGACTCATTAAAAAAAGTAGTAGAACAGGGCGAATATATTGCCCATAAGGTAGCAGTCTGTATGGATTGCCATAGTAAACGGGAGTTTACCAGGTTTTCCTTACCGCCAGCTGAGGGTACATTCGGTATTGGTGCCAGTTTTCCATTTGGTGAGGCAGATGGGATCCCTGGAGAGATATGGGCACCCAATATTACACCTGCCCGTTTAAAGGACTGGACTGATGATGAAATTGCGAGGGCTATAGCCCATGGTGTAAATAAGTCTGGAGACACTTTGTTCCCGATCATGCCATATCATAATTATAATAAAATGGCAAAAGAGGATCTCTATGCAGTCGTTGCTTACCTCCGTACTTTACCTTCAAGCGACAGTACAGTTCCGCCACGTAAACTTTTTATACCAATGAGTGCATTGGGGCCGTTGCCTGAATTTGCACCTGAAAAAAACATAAAACCGGATCCTTCTGATAAAGTGAAATATGGTGAATACCTGGTTACAATGGCATCATGCGGATTTTGTCATACACCGATGAAAAAAGGAGGAATGGAATTTGACTTTGAAAAAGCATTTGCAGGTGGGCAGTTGTTTGCTAACCCGATGTTTAAAGTAGTAACAGCTAACATCACCCCGGATACAGCAACCGGTATTGGTTCATGGACTGAGGATGCCTTTGTAACGAAATTTAAGAACAATGCATCGGATGAAGTGGTGAACAAAGACCCGGGCAAAATGAATACAGTGATGCCATGGGCTATGTATGGAAAAATGAAAGATGATGACCTGAAAGCTATCTATGCTTACCTGCGGACGTTGAGACCAGTAAAAAATACAATTGAAAAATATCCGAAGTAAGAAATGCTTGTACAAAAAAGACCTCCTGTTTATCAGGAGGTTTTTTTTATTCTTTTGTAAAAGTATTTCTGTTGTATGTGCCGGGTGTGGCATGATCTCCTTCTTCAAACTCAAAATTCACTTCTTTAATACCTGGGATCTCTGTGAAGTTGTAAACCACTTCGGATAAATAGATCATCGGGCCGGTAGAACCCATTTGCTGGGTCAGGTACATAGCATCAGGGATTCTTACAAATACAGTATCGGCTGAAACGTATTTTAATTCAAGCCGGATATTCGGATAGCTTTTATTAAGGTAAAGTAAAACAGTATGTGTACTCAGTGTGTCGTTTGCGGGTAATTTCCGGTACTCTATCTTGCCTGTAGAATCATCCAGGTAAGATTGCCAATAAAATGGTGCTCCAGACAGGCTGTCATCGTCTGTAGCCTCCTGGTCTGCATTATTATTTTTACAGGAAAAAAATAATGCAGACGAAAGAATCAAAAAAAATATATTTCTCATCGGTTGATTTGTTTAAAAGTAATACAAGCCTGCAAAAGATTTAGTTAAATTGCTGTTGCCGCTTCTTCTTCTTTTTTCCATTCTTTATCCATCACAATAGTGCCAAACGGAAGAATGGAAGCAATGCCTGCCTTCATCAGCCATTTAAGATCTTTTTTATATTCGGATTTCACTTCTCTTGCTAAAATTAAAAAAGCAACAAACAAGATACCATGCAGCCCACCTACTACGGTTACAGCCATCGGCATGTTTGCAAAATATTTTAAAGGCATGGCAATACCCAGCAATACCAAAAAAGAAATACCTTCTGCCATTGCTACTTTTCTAAACCAGTTAAATGTTTTTTTCATAATAAGTATTTCTGTCAATAGTCAATTACCTGTTCTTCTATTATTTCTGGCATATCCCTCCACTCGTATTGCTGATTTCTCAGTTGTGGTTCGAATCCTGCTTCCCGTATGGCATCCTGTATTGTTTTGTATGTAAAACGATGCGGTGCACCCGCAGCACTTACTACATTTTCTTCCAGCATGATGGACCCAAAATCATTGGCGCCTGCATGTAAGCAAATTTCTGCTGTCTGCTTTCCAACTGTAAGCCAGCTTGCCTGTATGTTCTTTACATTCGGCAGCATAATACGGCTTAGGGCAATCATCCGGATATATTCTTCCGGTGTGGTAAGGTTTTGTACACCACGGATCTTCGCCAGCAAGGTATCTACATCCTGGAAGGTCCATGGAATGAATGCAAGAAATCCGTTTGCTTCTTGGGGTTTACGGCTTTGAACTTCTCTTATTTTTACAAGGTGTTCAAACCGCTCTTCAATTGTTTCTACATGGCCAAACATCATGGTAGCAGAAGTGGTGATGTTTAGTTTATGTGCTTCATGCATGATGTCGAGCCATTCCTGTGCGCCGCATTTTCCTTTGGAGATGAGGCGGCGTACACGGTCAATCAAAATTTCTGCTCCGGCACCTGGTAAGGAATCCATTCCTGCCTCTTTCAAAGCCGTCAACACCTCCCGATGTGTGCTCTTTTCAAGTTTTGTGATATGGGCTACTTCCGGCGGGCCAAGTGCATGCAGTTTTATAGCAGGATATTCTTTTTTTATCTGTTTGAATGTATCAATATAAAATTGTAATCCCAGTTCCGGGTGATGTCCGCCTTGTAATAATAACTGGTCGCCACCCCACTTTATGGTCTCTTCAATTTTTTTTCGATAGGTGGGCATATCGGTTATATAAGCTTCGGCATGGCCGGGTATACGATAGAAATTGCAAAACTTACAGTTGGCAATGCAAACATTGGTTGTATTTACATTGCGGTCTATCTGCCACGTCACTTTTCCATGTGGTACCTGTTTTTTGCGAAGCTCATCAGCGATATACATCAGGTCGGGAAGCGGTGCATGATGATATAAATGAACACCTTCCGCCACTGTAAGAAATTCAAATTGTTCTGCCTTTTTATAGAGATCTGCTAACAGCATAGTCATTTAAACGTTGTAGATTATTTAAAAAACCTCCGGGTTGCAAAGGTACAGGTGTATAACAGAATATGTGGTAAACGGTTTTGAACAGGGACATGATTTGAATAAATTTACCTGTATGGTAAGGATAAAAGCCCGGTACTTGCATCATTTAGGGTTTAAATCCTGTCTTAAAAGAGATATTGCTCCATTATGAAAATAAAAAAGGCCTTGCATCGGATTTTTATTATTGCTTTTTGTTTGCCAGCAATATCACTATCTGCGCAGGAGGAATTTATTGAACCACCTGCAAGGGAGTTGACAAGTGTTCCCTTTTCACAGCTTACAGGTGGTATTGTAATCATGCATGCAAAAGTGGCCAGCTTTCCCGATACACTTAATTTTATTCTGGATACCGGAAGCAGCGGTATCTCACTCGATTCTACAACTGTTGAATATCTTGGAATGACCCCTACGCCCAGTGACAGAACGATTCGTGGTATTGCCGGGATAAGAAAAGTAAGTTTTCTTTATAACCAGTCATTGCACTTTCCCGGGCTTACAGTTGACAGTCTTAATTTTCATATCAACGATTATTCCATTCTTACCGCAGTGTACGGTGAAAGGATAGATGGTATAATCGGTTATGCTGTCATCAGCCGCTATATCATGAAAATTGATTACGACAGTATGCGGATAACATTCTTTACACGGGGAACTATCCGATATCCGAGAGGAGGTTATTTGTTGAAACCTACTTTCAACATGCTTGTAACGCAAACCATGAAAGTGAGAGATTACAAAGCAGTTAATTCAAGGTTCCTGTTCGACCTGGGTGCAGGGCTTTGTATGCTACTTTCTAAGGATTTTGTGGAGGACAGCAATATCATTGATAAAAAAAGAAAAAGATGGGTAAAAGAAGGAGAAGGGCTTGGTGGTAAGATAGACATGGAACTAACAGTGATAAAAGAAGTGAGGATTGGCCCCTACAAATTCAAAAATGTTCCCGTTTTTGTTTTTGATGACGAATACAACGTAACACAGTATCCTTACATGGGCGGATTGATAGGGAATGATATCTTGCGACGATTTAATGTGACTTTGAATTATGCAAAAGGTGATATTTACCTGATGCCAAACAAACATTATAACGATCTGTTTGACTACTCCTATTCCGGGGTGGAATTGTACCTGATAGAAGGATTAATATTGGTAGGTGATATTGCCAAAGGTTCACCGGCAGAAGCAGCAGGGCTGAAAGAAGGCGACCAGGTAATTGCGGTCAATAAAAATTTTTCACAAAACCTGAACCAGTATAAAATTGCCTTGCAGGTTCCAAACGAGAAAGTAAAAATCGTTTTCAGAAGAAATGAGAAGATCATGGAAATTGAATTTAAAGTAAGGAGTATAATTTGATTTCGTACACCAATACCACATTTTCCGATAATTTTACCGCTTTCAGAAACGAATAGCTGCCGCTATTTACAATTTTGATATTCAAAAACAGGTAAGAGGAATGATACAGTTTGAAAAATTTACATTGGCCAATGGCTTAAAGGTGATTGTACACCAGGATCTTTCAACACCTATGGCAGTATTAGATATTATGTATGATGTAGGTGCAAGAGATGAAGACCCGGAACAAACCGGATTTGCTCATTTATTCGAGCACCTGATGTTTGGCGGTTCCGTTCATATACCGAATTATGATGAACCATTGCAGATGGCCGGAGGTGAGAACAATGCTTATACAACCAATGATCTCACAAATTATTATATACAGTTACCTGCTGAAAACCTGGAAACGGCTTTCTGGTTAGAAAGTGACAGAATGCTTTCATTGGCATTTGATGAAAAAAGCTTAGAGACACAACGAAAAGTGGTATGTGAAGAATTTAAAGAACATTACCTGACAAAGCCTTATGGTGATGTGTGGCATAAGATGCGGGAACTGGCTTACAAAAAACATCCTTACCGCTGGATGACGATTGGAAAAGAACTCTCACACATCGAAAATGCAAAACTGGATGATGTCAAGAATTTTTTCTTTAAACATTACCGCCCTGTAAATGCAGTAATGGTGGTAGCCGGGAATGTTTCCGTAGAAAAAGTAAAAGCACTGGCAGAGAAATGGTTTGGTGATATTCCTTCTGGCGAAAAATATAAAAGGAACCTACCCCAGGAACCGGCGCAAAGAGAAGCGAGGCAAATGGAAATCAAGGCTAATGTTCCGCTGGATGCATTGTACAAGACATGGCATATGTCGTCACGACTCGATAGAAAATATTATGTAGTTGACCTGCTGACAGATATTTTGGGCGGTGGCGGTTCATCAAGACTGTACCAGACATTAGTAAAAGAAAAGAAGATGTTCAGCAATATTGAATGCTATCATTTTGGCAGCACTGAAAATGGATTGCTGGCCATTGATGGAAAACTGGTGAAAGGAATAAAAATAGAAGATGCAGAAAAAGCGGTAGAGAATGTGTTGAACCAATTGCAGCAGGAACTCATTATGGAAATAGAATTGCAAAAGGTGAAGAATAAGACAGAAAGTATGATCGTATTTGAAGATATGAGTGTAATGAACAGGGCCAACAGTCTTGCCTATTATGAAACATTGGGTGATGCAGCCTGGATGAATTTTGAACTGGAGAAATACGGATCTGTAACTACGGAAGATATTTTGCAGGAAAGCCGCAATATTTTCCGCAGCGAAAACAGTAATACCATTTATTATTTATCGGATAATTAAAAGTACAAACGAAAGGAAATGATAGCAGACAGGAAACAATCTCCGGCCATTGTAGATGCAGTGAACTTTACTTTAAACCTGAAACCGTACCAGCATTTCAAGCTTGACAATGGTGTAGATGTATACGCAGTGGATGCGGGAGCTGAACAGGTAATGCTGACTGAATGGGTGTTCTTTGCCGGTAATGCACAGGAAGAACAAAACCTGGTAGCAGCAACAACAAATTTTTTATTGCGAAATGGAACCAGCACTAAAACTGCGTTTCAGATCAATGAGCATTTTGAATATTATGGCTCTTACCTTAACCGGGCCTGTTATAATGAAACAGCTACAATTACTTTGCATTCATTAACAAGGCATATTCAAGAATTACTACCTGTTGTGAGAGAAATAATCACTGATTCTGTTTTGCCGGACGAAGAGCTGGCCACTTACAAACAGAACATGAAGCAAAGGTTGAAAGTGAACCTGAAAAAAAGTGATTTTGTAGCTGGCCGTTTAATTGATGTTTATTTATACGGAGAAAAACATCCGTATGGTAAGTACAGCAATGCAGAAGACTTTGATGCATTACAAAGAGAGCAGCTTGCAGATTTTTATAAAAAATATTACCAGCAGGGAAAACTGATCATGTTTGTGGCTGGTAAACTGCCCGGCAACTTGCAGGAATTATTAAACACACATTTCGGCGACCTGCCTTTCAATGATATGGCAGTAAAAACTACTGAAGCTGTTCCTGCCGCTGAAAAAAAATACCGGATCATCAATGATGCAGAAAGTGTGCAAGGGTCCATCCGTATTGCAAGGCCATTCCCTAACCGGCATCACCCGGATTTTTTAAAAGCACAGGTTTTGAATGTATTGTTTGGTGGTTTTTTTGGTTCCCGGCTGATGAGTAATATACGGGAGGACAAAGGCTATACTTATGGCATTCATAGTTACCTGCTCAATCATGTACAGCAATCAGGATGGATGATAAGCACAGAAGCCGGTAAAGATGTTTGCGAAGCGGCAATAACAGAAGTGTATAAAGAAATGAAATTATTGCGGGAAGAAAAGGTAGATGATGAAGAGTTATTGCTTGTAAGAAATTATATGATGGGAGGTTTGCTGGGTGACCTTGACGGGCCGTTCCAGATCATTGCCCGGTGGAAGAATATTATATTGAATAACCTGGACGAAAAATATTTTTACGATTCCATCAACACCATTAAAACAATATCGGCCGAAGAATTGCAATCATTGGCGCAAAAATATCTTAATCCTGAAGAGTTTTATGAACTGGTAGTGATCTAATCTATCGTCATATTAAATCGCTTAGCCTGTTGCCGTACAATTTTTTCCACTTCCATTTCCAGTGTTGAGCGGTTTGGGTTAATGTTTACTGCTTTGGCTTTTTCAGTAGCAATAAAAGCCTGGCGTTCTTTGTTGATCGTTTCAATTTGTTGTTGTATCGAACTTCTTTCTTTGTTTTTTTCGGCTACAATAGTTTTCAGTTCGGCCCTGCTTTTATTTTGTAAACTTTCGGGTAGTGTTTTCATATCTACTCTTGAAATGATGGTACTGTCGCTGCGGGCTGCATCCAGCAGGTCCCAGTTAGAATTATCGTAAAGCTGGCTGTTGCCTTTTACCGCTGTCCGGTTTGCCAATGTGGTAGTATTAATAGCAGCATTGCTTTTATCCATTTGCTCCTGGCGGGCAAAACTTTCTCTGCCTGCCGCACCATAATATATATAAGTACTGTTTAGTTTCTCATTCAGCACAAACAGGGTAGTATCATAAGGCGTTGGTATATCCATTGGTTTTTCGTTTGAATCAATATTGGTATAGCTTCCGTTTCCACACTCACCTCCCAGGTTCCAATGCTCCCGTATGCCCTGCATTTTATCACCACAATAGATCGTATTTACAATTACTCCTTTTTTCTTTGCTTCTGCACAAGCTGTGGTAAAGGAAAGATTCCCCTGTAAGAAGTCTTCATTACCAGCGATGAATATTACTTTATAGCTGGCAGGATCACTGTCCCAGTTTAACTCATTTAAGGATGTGTAAATTACTTGTCCGCAATATTCGTTGCCGCCATTAGTGGTCAGCTTAAATAAATGTTGTGAAAGCTTATCAAGATCGGTGCTGAATGGGCTGATCTGTTTTACATAGCCAAGACTTTTATCGTTAGTGCTACGGCCATATTCATAAAGGGCAATCTCAATTTCCGGAACACCTCCTTCACACTTTGCCTTGCCCATTACACTTACCATATTCCAGAGTTGTGCTTTGGCCTGTTCGATCAGCCCATCCATACTATTGCTTACATCCAGGAGAATGGCGGCTTGTATTTTAGGGCCTTTATCTTTTTTTATAGAAAAGGCCTTTGATCTTTTTTCAATGGTTGTAAACGAGGTGATAATTATTAAGGAGGCTGCAAATAAGAATAAAATTGCAGGCTTTATGAATAGCTTCATAATAGATAGTTTAAGGTGGGATGCATTTAAATGCCGATTGCACAGCCAGTAATTGCTTTTTTGTAATTGCTTTAACATTCACAGGAGGCTTATCTGTTTATTTAATAGGTTTGCAGCATGACTTTCGACCGGAAAAATTTATCCAACGAAGAACTTATTGATTTCTATCGCAGCCTCTTATGGCCCCGTATGATAGAAGAGAAAATGCTGGTATTGCTTCGCCAGGGAAAAATTTCCAAATGGTTCAGCGGTATCGGGCAGGAAGCAATCGCAGTAGGGGCTACTCTGGCTTTGCAGGAAGATGAATGGATCATGCCATTGCATAGAAATTTAGGTGTATTCACCACCCGCAATATGCCATTGCATAAATTATTCAAACAATGGCAGGGAGCACAGGATGGTTACAGCAAAGGAAGAGAACGGAGTTTTCATTTTGGAAATGCGGCACATCATATCTGTGGAATGATCTCTCACCTGGGTCCGCAACTGGCCATTGCCGATGGGGTTGCATTAGCTCACAAATTAAGAAAGGAGCAAAAAGTGTCGCTGGCATTTACCGGTGATGGTGGTACCAGTGAAGGTGATTTTCATGAAGCATTGAATGTAGCTGCTGTGTGGGATCTGCCGGTAATTTTTATTATTGAGAATAATGGTTATGGATTAAGCACACCGGTAAATGAACAGTATCGGTGCATCAGCCTGGTAGATAAAGCAAAAGGATATGGTATGGAAGGTGTGCGGATAGATGGTAACAATATCCTTGAAGTGTTTGATACCATAAGAGGTGTGCGGGAATATTGTATCAGGAATCAGAAACCATATCTCATTGAGTGTATGACCTTCCGTATGCGGGGGCATGAAGAAGCTAGTGGTACAAAATATGTTCCTCAGGATCTGTTCAAACTCTGGGAAATGAAAGACCCGATCAAAAGCTATGAACGGTTTTTGATTGAAGCCGGTGTTTTTACAGAAATGAAAGTGGCAGAGATAAGAAATGAGTTCAAAGAAAAAATAGAAAGCGAACTGGCTATTGGGTTTGATTCAAAACCGATCGTGGTAGATACGGAGATGGAACTGGAGGATGTTTATGCGAAGGTACAAGGCACAAGTAACAATACACAAGTCGTAGATAATTCGATACTCACTACTGAGGTTGGACTACCGACTAAAGACTTAAGACTGATCGACTCGATCAAAGAAGGGCTGTATCAATCCATGCAAAAACATCCGAACCTTATTTTGATGGGCCAGGATATTGCAGAATACGGAGGTGCTTTTAAAATAACTGAAGGATTTGTTGAGGAGTTTAGCAAAGCAAGAGTAAGAAATACGCCGTTGTGTGAGAGTGCCATTGTTGGTGCTGCATTAGGTTTATCATTGGAAGGATACAAGAGTATGATGGAAATGCAGTTTGCTGACTTTGTAACAGTGGGATTTAACCAGATCATAAACAATCTTGCAAAAATTCATTACCGCTGGGGACAGAATGCAGATGTAGTTATTCGTATGCCGACAGGAGGAGGTGTTGGTGCCGGACCGTTTCATAGTCAGAGTAATGAAGCATGGTTTGTGCATACACCGGGATTGAAAGTGGTGTATCCGTCATCGCCGGTTGATGCAAAAGGATTGATGATTGCAGCTATAAATGATCCCAATCCGGTGTTGTTTTTTGAACATAAAGCCTTGTACCGTTCTGTAAGCGGACCGGTGCCTGAGGAATATTATGAAATTGAAATTGGTAAAGCAAGACATGTTCGGGAAGGGGATGAGGTTGCTATTATTACATACGGAGCTGGTGTGCATTGGGCAGAAGACTATGCGGCCGAGCATCCTGAAATTTCAATAGACATTCTTGATTTAAGAACATTAGCCCCACTCGACTATTTTGCCATCCGTGAAGCAGTACAAAGAACCGGCAGGGTGTTGATACTGCATGAAGACACATTGATTGGTGGTATTGGTGGTGAGATCGCCGCCTGGATTGCTGAACATTGTTTTGATAGGCTTGATGCACCGGTAATGCGTTGTGCATCGTTGGATACTCCTGTTCCTTTTTCAATTGAATTGGAAAATAATTTTTTAGCGAAGGCGAGATTAGATGAAATGGTACAAAAATTAATTGATTTTTAAAATAAAGCCAAACCCCTTTGATTGATCTGCTTCTGTTCTCATACCAAATAACTAACCACTAATGGATGACCTCAACTACTTCCTCCCTGGCCAGGTTTGGAAATACGATAATCGAGAGGGTGAAGCAGCATCTACAATTACAGTATTAAAGATTGATGAACTGGATAATGATGCTGTTATACATATTCGGATAGATAATATTGTGATTGGTAATAAGCTAGAGTACTTGCCTCACTTACCCTTCTCGGCAGAAGCAATAATGACATCAATAACCGGGTTTGTTAAACACCTGGATGCTTTACCAGAGTTTGAGGAAGGGTATGAATATTGGAGAAAACAATTTAATGCCGGCGAAGCTGGTTACTGGAAAATTCCTCTGAAAGAAGCAATTGAAGCAATCAGCCATTTATTAAATAAGAAGGAGAAGGATGAATAGCTTTTTATCCAATCCGGAGTAATTTTCCAACTTCTTGTTTCATTCTGAGATAGGTTTCTTCATCCGGACAACGGATTGCCCAGCCATAATAACCTTCATATTTTTCAAAGCAAATGGTAAAGTTCATTTGTTTTCCTTTCAGGGTCCAGTTGGTCCACCATACACCAAAGCCATCATGGTCATCAGGTAGTGGTTCATCCGGTTGTTCAATGTCCTGAAAATCCTTGTAGGCTTTGTCCAGTTCTTCCTCTTTGTAATCGGCCTCAATTAAAGCAGCTATAGTAGGCATTGCCCTGTAAATGGAACCCATGTGGTCTACTCCGTCAACTATATTTCTTTTTTTGGGCTGCACGGCAAAAAATCATTGTTTTAGAATATTATTTCCCTTTCTTCAGAAGATCAGCCAGGTTATGAGCACCCAGTTTACTCATCAGGTTCTTGCGGTGCGTTTTTATGGTCAATTCACTTAAGAAAAGTTTTTCTGCAATCTGCTTATTGCTCAGCCCACCGATGAGCAGCCTTAGTATTTCTTTTTCACGGGTGCTTAATTTCATCTGTTTGCTGAATTGATCATCGCTGTGATGGTTGACAGCATGAAGATTCGGGTCTAAAAACCGTTCGCCATTCAACACTTTATCTATGGCCGATAATAGTATGGTTGTACCTGAATTCTTCAACACATACCCATCAAAAAAAGTAGCGTCTTCAGGCACCTGTACATCGGCAGGCATGTACATGGTGAGTAAGATGATCTTGCAAGCCGGTAGATTTCTCCTGATCGCTTTGGACAATGAAATGCCATCTTTACCGGGAAGGTTAATATCAAGCAGGATGATCTGGGGTTGATGGGCAGCTACTGTATCTTCTACTTTGTTACCGTCTGCTTCAGTTGCTATTACCTTGTATTTTTCATTTGCGTGGAAAGCATTCATAACCCCATCAATAAAGATAGGGTGATCATCTGCTATCAGAATCCGGATGCTTTCTTTCATCGGGTAATGTGGTAAATTCAATTGATATCCGGGAGCCTTTCCCTTCGGCGGCGTCTATTGATAACCGTCCGTTAACGAATATAATCAATTGTTTAATCTGTGTAAATCCCAGGCCATCTTTTATTACAGATTTGTTGAACCCTTTGCCATTATCTTCAATATATATTGATATAAGGTTTTCTTCCATCATCAGTTGTACTATAGCCTCAGTTGCCCCGGCATGTTTAATGATATTCTGCATTAGCTCCTGCACAAGGTTAAACACTAATAGCTCATACCGGAAAGGGATACGGTGCTGCGAACCGATCATTTCAAACTGAACTGATAATTTGCCGCTGTCTTTTATAGGTTGCAGGAATTGTTCTATAGCAGGCTCCAGTCCGTTTTTTTGTAATAATACCGGTGAAAGATCATGGGAGAACCTTCTCACTTCATTGGCCAGTTCATTTATTTCTGTCACTGCTTTGTTGATCTGTGAATTCTCTTGTAACCCATTGTCTGTCGACTCCAGGTTAAACCGCAAGGCCGAAAGCCGGGCACCCACTGAATCATGAAGCAAACTGCTTAGCCGTTGCAATTCTTTTTCCTGGTAGTGGCTTACTTTTTGAAATATCTGTGTTTGTTGTTCATTCACTTGCCGCAATAATCTTTCAGAAGCTAGCTTATACTTTTTGAACCGGTGTGAAAGTACCAGTGTTAGAATGGAAATTTCTGCTGTGATAGCGATCCGCATCATGTTCCGGTTAAAGTAAGTATCAGGCAGGAAACCTGACAGGTACAATGAAAAAGAGAATAACAGTATAATCAATACCAGTGAAGCAATAATGATATAAATAGCATATGGAATTCCTTTACGATAGCTTTTTACGCCGATGATGATGTTACTGATCATCAGGAAATTCAGCACCAGATAGGATAAGCCACTTAAAACCACCCGGATGGAACCGGTATCCCGGGCCAGGAATAAAGAAACACCCAGCAACAGTATATACCCGATCAGTATACGGGTCATCCACCGATAATTCTTATTTAAGTGTTTCCTTGTTTCCAGCAGTTCCATGCAGAATAACAGGTACACAGGAGTGGCAAGTGTAATGGATATCGGCCTTGTAAAATCAGAAAGCAAAGGATTGTCAGGAAACAGGTACATAAACGTAAAACCCATATCACTGAAAATATACAGAAACCCAAGAACGATATAGATTCCATAATAGATATAAAGCCGGTCCCGCATATTTATATACAGGAATAAATTAAACAGGAAAAGAAAAAAACTAATGCCGATGAATAATCCGGCTGTCCAGTTCTTGATTCGGATATAGTGTATCAGGCTGCTTTGCGAAAGCAGGTAGATTGGAATATTGATGAGTTCATTTCGTTTATCCGCCATGATCAAAATAGAGTAATGTTCAAGACTGTCTTTAGGCAAAGGGAATAAAAAATCAGAGAATGTGATAGGCCTTGAAGAGAATTTGGTTCTGTCACCGGTGGGATGAAAAGTTTGAAACAGTTCATTGTCTTTAAGCAGCCATACGTTCAGGTAATTGATATGCGGGTTTCTGATCATCAGGTATTTCAGCATATCGGTTTTACCAATCTTGCCCAGGTCCAGCTTCATCCATACCTGTTTATTCTGGTAGCTGATATAAAATTTATTGGATGGATATGACTTAAGGCTGTTTTCGATTTCTTTGAACCTGTTCCAGCTATGATCTTTTGATGTATCTGTATAAAAAGATAAAGCACCTTCCGGTAACCGGCAGGCTTCATCATTATAAAAAAAAGAGACCTGGCTGCTGCCGGCCATTGAATAGAACAGCAGGCTTGCGCATATAGCTATTCGAAATAAAAGGCGATCAAATCGTTGAACAGGCGGCATAAGCACTAAGATATACCGGCCGGTTTGTATTTGCTATGACTTTAAAAAATTACTCCCTTTTAGGTATTTTTTGAAAAGATGGTGAAGGATATTTTTGCTTCAAAGCATTTTTATTGCTGTAAAAGAATTTCATCTTAATTATAAAACCATGAAAAAGTACTTTCTTGTATCCGCCCTTTTAGTGATAAGTTTTTTCTGCTATGCACAAAGTGTTTCAATCAATAACGATGGGGCATCTCCCGATGCTACAGCCATACTGGATGTGCAATCATCCGCAAAAGGGGTTTTGTTTCCCCGTATGATACAGGCAGAAAGGCTTGCTATTATCTCTCCGGCAAAAGGATTATTAGTGTATCAAACCGATGGCACAGAGGGATATTATTATAATTCGGGCACACCAGGTACACCAGCCTGGGTCAGAATCATGCAGGAAAAAAATACAGTTGCATTTTCTGCAACAAGTTCTGTAGCTCAGGGTTGGGCTGGGACGGCATATGTGAAAGTGATATTTCCGACAGAAGAGTATGATGAATCTGCCAATTTTGTTGAGGGGGCAACTTCTGAATTTACTGCACCCATGGCAGGCATATATCATTTTGATGCTTCAGTCGCTTTTCAAGGACCTAATAATAATTCAAGATTTGATATAGCTTTTTTTGTGAATGGAGTACAAAAGAAAAATATTCTGGGTTGGAACAACTACCCTTATTTTAATTTACAATTAAGTGCTGATCTCAAGCTGGCGGCAAATGATAAAGTTGACCTAAGGCTTACAAGTTTTACTGGCGGGGGAAACACTTTAGGTTCTTCGCCCCAATGGATTTGGTTTAACGGTCATAAAGTAAACTAGTCTTTAAAACTTAAGATGCACTTTATGTATAAAACATTTTTCGTTGTAATACTTATTTGCCTGTCCTCGCTTTTACCAGCTCAACCTGCCATTAAAATTTCAAGCGGTACGAATATCAATACAACAGGTAATTGTTTTGTGGTACTGGAAAATATAAGTGTTGAGAATAATGGCAATATTATTCAGGTTTCCGGAAACGCATCACTGAAATTAACAGGTACCGGATCCGTAAATATTGCCGGAACGGGAACAACAGGGATCAGCAACCTGGTTATTTCAAAAAGCACAGGTTCAATAGCAACATTGCAGCAGAATATTTCATTGCCAAATGAGTTGCAGTTGAATTCGGGAAAATTGAACCTGGGGAATAGCCATATTATTTTGCAGAATAACGCCGTGCTGTCAAATGAAAGTGAAACAGGCTATGCTTTTTCAGATGGCATCGGCTATATACAAATTACTAAATCCCTGAATGCACCAACAGGCGTCAATCCCGGAAACCTGGGTGCTGTTATCACTTCTTCTGCTGACTTGGGAAATGTAATAATAAGAAGGGGTCACCAATCTCAACAGAATGGTTATGGAAATGGTAATACGATCAAACGGTATTATGATATCATCCCGCAGAACAATACGGGGTTAAATGCAACTTTACGTATCCACTATCTCGATGAAGAACTAAATGGTTTACTGGAATCAACCCTCACCGCCTGGAAAAGTGAGAACAACATGCTTTGGCAAAATGTAGGATATGATTCAAAAGATGCAACATCCAACTATGTTGAGAAAAACAATGTTGATGGTTTTTCAAGATGGACGTTAAGCAGTTTTTCTAATCCATTGCCGGTACTTTTGCTGGAGTTTAAAGGAAAATTGCAAAACAGCAACGCTGTATTAAACTGGAAAACAGAAAATGAATTCAACAGTTCAAAGTTTGAAGTAGAAAGAAGTACAGATGGCAGCAATTATATTTCAATTGGCAATGTAACAGCAGCCAATACTGCAGGTATTCATCAATATGGTTACACAGATAACAACATCACAGCATTGGGAGTTCCTGTAGTGTATTACAGGCTGAAGCAGATAGATACAGACAGCCGGTTTAAATATTCAGGCATCATTGCCTTATCAATAGAGAATAAGAACACAGTACTTCTATATCCAAATCCTGCAACCGACAACCTGAATATCACTATATCATTGAACCGTGCAGAAAAGATACAGGCAAGGATAGTTGATATGACCGGCAGAGAAATTATACAGCGGCAATGGAATA
>CAYVSH010000027.1:0-26819 GCA_964453625.1 uncultured Chitinophaga sp. | reverse complement strand
GGTATAATTAATATCGTTCCGTTCTTTTGTCTTTGATCGTAGCTGCTTTGCGCAATGCATTTACAGGGTACGCCGGGCTTCTTGGTTCGCTTGTCATTCTTTTTCCCTGTTCAGCCAATAGCTTTCTTTGGTCAGCTACATTGGCGTCGGTAACTGCTGTTGCAGATACTGATTCCACCCTAACAACATAAACTCCGCTTTGTCCTTCCAGTGCTTCAGGTACTACTTTTCCTTTGTTGGCGGGATTAAAAATTGCTCCTAATACCCTTGGTTCAAATGATAGCGATGTGGCCCCGCCTTTCGATGTCATGCGGATACTATCTGCTGTTTCAATGGGAATATTATTCAGTGCGGCAGATGCGGCTTCAAGTGTTGTAACCTTACCGATTTTTTGTTTTATTTTCTCTGCCTTCTTTTTGTTCATCAATATGCCTTCTACTTGTGGTCTTGCCTTGGCTACATTTTGTGTTCCTTCATTTAATACTTCCACTACTACGGCCACAACATACTGATCGTTGATACGTTCAGGCTTTAATACTTCGCCGCCTTTTGCTTCATAGATATTTCTTACAAGCTGTCTTGAAAAACCAACACCCGAAATATCTCCGCTCAATCTTGTAATATTCAAGGCTATTCCCTTATTATATCCTTTCGGCTTCCAGTTCTTTTCAAATGTTTCATCAAAAGATTTTATATCTCTTGCATCACCCGCAAAAATGTTGGCATCGTTTTGAGCCTTGCTATCTGTTTCCTGGCTGGCAACTATTTCTTTCGGCAAATAAGCTATCTTATACCCCATTCCGCCTCCTTTCTGAGAAAGTATTTCTATGTAGTGGTATCCAAATTCGGTTTTAACCACTCCCTTACTACCAACAGGGTTCAGGAATATAAAATCGTTGAAGGTTGAAACCATCTGGCCAGAAGGAACACTTTCATACACTCCGCCCTTGTCTTTGCTTCCCGGATCATCAGAAAGTTTTACAACCAGGGAATCAAAGTTTGCGCCATTACGGATTGCCGTCTGTATGCTGTCAATTCTTTTTTTGGCAGTTGCTGTGTCCAGCACATCAAACATTTGTCCGCTTTGCGGATCCCTTTGAGTTGTTGCAACAAGTATATGACGAACCTTTACGGTGTCGGGCATTGAACGGACACCTTCTACCTTAGCCAGCACATAACTGCTACCATCCAGGTAAGGTCCGTAAATACTTCCAACGGGTGTTTTGAAAATTGAATCCTTAGCTGCAATCTGAATCGTTTTTCCATTAATATAGCCATTATAATAATTGCTTACTCCTTCGCTTGCAAGAAACTGTTCCATATTGGTAGTAGCAAGGAATTCAGGCTTCAAATTTTCCAACTGAGTTTTTATGGCAGCACTATCTGCAGCACTTGGTGCGGCACTGAATGTTACATAATTGATTCCCCTGCTTTCTTCCTGTTTAAACTGATCTTTATGTTTGTTGATATAATCAGCGATTTCTTTGTCGTCAATTTTTATTGTGCTGTCAGGTATAGATGCATATGTTTCCCTTACAAAAGAAACTTTTGCGATCTGGCTGTTATCTGCATTTTGTTTTTCAACGAACCAACGGGGATAATTGATGCTGTTTGCCAGCAGCATTACAAATTTTTCTTGTCTGCGCTGTTCTTCCAGGTCATTGATATAGGTATTGATATTATCTTTTTGTTCATCAGTTCCTTTCTTCAGCATCTGGTCAATATTCTGCTTTGCCAGTACAGGGTTGTATTGTCCTGTTGCTTCATCTGTAAATTGTTGTTTAAGATCTGTCGGAGCATTGGGTCCATATAATATATCGCCCAGTTCTTTTTTGCTGATCCGCATGCCGAGTTTGTCTATTTCATCAGCTAAAAGCAACCGGCCGGTCTCCTGGTTCCATGTCTGCTCAACCGCTTGCATGGTAAGTGCTGGTGATGATGGATATCCTTGCTGCTTCATGTTATTCTCAAGCAACTCCACTCTTTTATTAAAGTCTTCAAAGTTTACAGACTTGCCATTTACTTTACCAATGGTTTTAGAGGGTCCGCCAGAACCACCGCGGCCCCTTCCGGAAAAATAATCGGTAAGAATAAATCCAAGCAAGGCAATGGCGATCAGCACTACGGTTACTTTAGCACCTTTCTCTCTGATCGTTTGCATTATTGACATTGACATACGTACAGTATTAGCTATTTTAAAAGGATGGCAAAAATAGGGCTTTTGGGGAAAACTAGTGAGTAATTAGGGAATAAGTTGATTGAGAATCAGGCCGTCGGAAAACAGCCTGATTCCTGAATTGTAAAACCCGTTTTGGTGGTCTTTAGCCTTTATTTTTTCTTGGGATGAACCAGTTTCATCTCTTTTATAAGGTGGGTGGCCCCGGCATACTTATCTACTATAAATAATACGTAGCGGATGTCAACCATAATGTTACGACAAATGGAAGGGTCGTAATTGATATCACTCATTGTACCTTCCCATGCCCGGTCAAAATTGAGTCCAATCAGGTTTCCGTAGGCATCTAACGCCGGGCTTCCGGAGTTACCACCGGTGGTATGGTTCATCGCAATAAAGCAAACGGGCATTTTACCATTTTTGCCATATTGGCCATAATCCTTGTTCTTGTAAAGGGTTTTAATTTTTTCTGGCACATCAAATTCATAGTCTCCAGGTTTATATTTTTCCATCACACCATCCAGGTATGTATAGTAATCATATCTAACTGCGTCTCTCGGGTTGTATCCTTTTACATTTCCATATGTTACTCTTAATGTGCTGTTGGCATCGGGGTAAAATGTTTTTTCTTTAAATACATCCATCTGTGCCTGCATATAGGTTCTTTGCAACTGGTTGATCCGGTTTTGTACCTCGTTTAGTTTCTTTGAAACATTTTCAGAATAATTGCTTACCAATGCAGTATATAGTTCAGTTACTTTATCTTTTTTATGATTTTCCAAAAAGTCCTTCAGGTCTTTATCTAAAGCTTTCATTGTTTTTTCACCGTTATCCAGCTCTGTACTTTCATATATGGTCTTTGCCAGTTTAGAAAAGTTGTTCTCTTCCTTATTTACCATTTTAATGAAATCGGCAGGAAGCTTTCCATTTTTCTGGTCTTCATAAAACATCTCCATCATTGCGGCAAACAGTTTTTCATCCACTTCGGCATTGTATTCCTTATAAAGATCCTCAAGCCTGTCTTTTACTCTTGAAAGCGTTGCATCATAATTCGATTTTCCCTGTGCACTGATAATGCTGTTTACCTGTGCTGTGATAGTGAATAGTTCGATCTTACTCATCACTTCATTGAAATAATCTCTCGACCTTCCCAATGGTTCGAGTTCAGTGTATGCTGATTCAAGTTCAGCCAACAGGTTTCCGTATTTATCCTTCCATTGTGGATTTGCATTAACTCTTTTCTGAAATTCGGCTTCATATCTTTTCTTCTTTTCCACCGCATTGGTTTTTGTTAAGCCCAACACTTCGCCCTGCCATTTTTTCCATGAGTTACTGATGCCGGCATATTTAGAAGCATACTGGATCTTTATCGTTTCGTCTTTCCGCATATAACCGTCTATAACTGCCAGTGCTTTATCACGGATGGCAATTTTTACAGGGTCATTCACTCTTACTGTTTGTTCTACTGCTGATGAGTATAGGTACTGCATCGTTCTGCCGGGAAAACCAAATACCATGGTGAAATCATTTTCTGCAACTCCGTCCAATGATATTGCAAGTGATCTTTTAGGAGTGTATGGAACATTGTCCGGCGAATAGTCGGCAGGTTTATTATCTTTTGATGCATAAATACGGAACATAGAAAAATCTCCTGTATGGCGTGGCCACATCCAGTTATCTGTATCCTTTCCAAAATTGCCCACCGAAGACGGCGGTGCGCCAACCAGCCGGATATCCCGGTAAGTTTCTGTCACAAATAAGAAATACTGGTTGCCTTCAAAAAAAGCCCTTACAAAATTATCCTGGGTGCTTTCCTGCTTATTATTCTTTCTTACTTCTGCAATATTCTTATCTATTACAGATTGCCTTTCACTTTCACTCATTGAACTGGTTACACCAGCCAAAACTTTTTTACTTACATCATCTATCCTTACAATAAAAGTTACAAATAATCCTTTGTTAGGTATCTCTTCTCCATTATTCCTTGCCCAGAAACCGTCCCTTATATAATTATTCTCAAGTGTGGAATGATTTTGAATTGCATCAAAACCACAGTGGTGGTTGGTTAATACCAATCCTTTGGAAGAAATTACCTCACCAGTACAAAAACCACCAAAACTTACAATAGCATCTTTTAAGCTACCTGTATTGATACTGTAAATATCCTTGGCGCTGATTTTCATACCCATGCTTTTCATTTGTTTCTCATTCAGCTGGGCCAGCAGTTGCGGCAACCACATACCTTCATCGGCACGGGCAACGGATAATATTAATACACAAAAAGAAACAAAGACAAGGCGGATAAACTTTATCATACAGCAATTTTAAATATGAGTTGAATTGTTTGAGGCCGTTAAAATTAATACATTCTGACAGATCGGGTTTTCCGTTTATCAATTCAATTCTGTTGGTTTTAAAACAACCTGTAAAAGATTTTTCCCACAGTGCGGTGTTGGTAAGCAGATTTTACTGTGGATAATCCTGCTGTGAAACGTGGATATGAAACTTAATCATAGGCTTCTAAATTCACAGTTTATCTTTTTAATCTTCATTACGCCGATATATTCACAAACTATCATATTCTCATTAACACCAATGCTCTAAAACCAGATCAAAAACTTTTCCTATTAAATAATTCACAAGTATGTGGATATAGTTAAAGAATTCAATACAGGCAACGAGTTTACTTGTGGATTTCGTATCATAAAATGTGAATTACTACATTTAAGTAAATTTGTAAAAATCTTTATCCACTAATCCACAGCCATAATAATAATACTCTTCTTTTTATAAAAATGTATTAATACTATTATTGTATTAAACAGGACTTTTAAAAAAATTGTTTTTAGATTTTGAAATTGTTGAAGCAATATTGCTGAACCGAAATGATTTTGTGATGAACAACGATACACTGGCAGCTGCCAAAGCAAATGTTGAAAAAAGAGGTTTTCTCGATATTGACCTGGATCCAACGATGGATCTGTTTGCGGCTATCGAACGATTAAAAAAAGAAAAGAATGCTGTGGTGCTGGCACACTACTACCAGGAACCGGATATACAGGATGTTGCGGATTATATCGGGGATAGTTTGGGATTAGCACAACAAGCCGAACAAACGACAGCGGATATGATCGTTTTTGCAGGTGTACATTTCATGGCTGAAACTGCAAAGATCCTAAACCCGACCAAGAAAGTTGTTATTCCTGACCTGAAGGCCGGTTGTTCACTCAGTGATAGTTGCCCACCACCTCTTTTTAAAAAATTCAAAGAATTGCATCCAGATCATAAAGTGGTGAGTTATATAAACTGCAGTGCCGGAATAAAAGCTCTGAGTGATGTGATCTGTACAAGCAGTAATGCAAAGATCATTGTAGAAAGTTTTCCGGAAGACCAGCCATTGATTTTTGCACCTGATAAAAATCTTGGAGCTTACATCAACAAAGTAACTGGCAGAAAGATGTTACTTTGGAATGGTGCCTGTATGGTGCATGAAATTTTCAGCCTGGAAAAAATCACTAAGCTGAAAGTAAGGCATCCTAATGCAAAACTGATTGCCCACCCGGAATGCGAAGATCCGATACTAAGAATTGCAGACTATATCGGTTCTACTACAGGATTATTAAAATACACTCAAACAGATGATTCAAATGAGTATATTGTAGCTACAGAAACTGGTATTTTACACCAGATGATGAAAGCTTCGCCGGATAAAACGTTTATTCCTGCACCGCCCAATAACAGCTGTGCTTGTAATGATTGTCCGCATATGAAGTTGAATTCGCTGGAGAAATTATACTTGTGCATGGAATATGAAACACCGGAAATAAATATGGAAGAATCGTTGCGACTGGCTGCAAAACAGCCAATTGACCGGATGTTGGAGATAAGTAAAAAAGCAGGGCTGTAAAGCAGGAAACAGACTAAAATTTTTGATTTTCCGGAATTCAGCGTATAATTGCAGTGGAAACAGGCAGATAAGTACAGTTCTCCCAGGCTTTTGGCTCATCATTTACCCGCCGTTTTCATTCAACATAAATTCAAACCTTTCAGATTTTTCAAGAGTGGCCACTTCGAGTAGTGATTAACCCAAGATGATTATATGTACGATATTTTACAATTGAACGATATGCTCGTTCCTGAATTGCTTGATATAGCCGAGCAACTCAATATCCCGAACGCAAAAAAATTAGTGAAACAAGACTTGGTTTATAAGATACTTGATAACCAGGCAATAACCGGCGCCAAAGGAGACTCTTCAAAAGCCGATGGCAAGAGAAAGAGAATAATAAAAGTAAATACCAATACCGGAAGTGTGGAAGCAGAAGTGGAAAATGATACCTCAGACACGGCTGGTAAAGAAGAAAAATCAATTATTAAAAAACCCAATATGGCTATTAAGAAAGATGATAAATCTCCAGTAAAAAGAACCCGCAAAAAAGTAGGAGAAAAAGAAGCGGAAACCGAACAGGTTGTAGAAAACAACAGTGATGTACAATCTGCGGAAACCGAACAGGTGATAAAAGCACTGGATACACAGCTTGCACAGGCTATTTTGAATGAAACAGAGGGCAACCAGCAATCTGCAGAAAACCCTTCTGGAGCCGGCCAGAATAAGTTTTATCCTCCGAGAAGAGAACAGCAATTCAATATAGAATTTGATGGTGTGATTTTGGGTGAAGGTGTTCTGGAAATGATGCCCGATGGTTATGGTTTCCTTCGTTCATCTGATTATAATTATTTGTCATCACCGGATGATGTGTATGTATCTCCTTCACAAATAAAATTGTTTGGATTAAAAACAGGTGATACTGTTCATGGAGCAGTTCGTCCTCCAAAAGAAGGGGAGAAATATTTTGCCTTATTAAAAGTGGATACGATAAATGGTAAAAGCCCTGAAGAAGTAAGAGACCGTGTGCCATTTGATTACCTGACACCATTATTTCCGTATGAGAAATTAAATCTCTTTACCACCCCTTCTGATTACTCCACCAGGATAATGGATCTTTTTACTCCCATTGGTAAAGGGCAAAGAGGTTTAATCGTTGCACAACCAAAAACCGGTAAGACAATGTTATTGAAAGCAGTTGCCAATGCAATTGCTGCCAATCATCCCGAGTGTTACCTAATGGTTGTTTTGGTTGATGAACGTCCGGAAGAGGTTACTGATATGGAACGGAGCGTAAAAGCAGAAGTAATTGCTTCTACGTTTGATGAGCCTGCTGAAAAGCATGTAAAAGTTTCTACTATTGCATTGCAGAAAGCAAAAAGACTTGTAGAGTGTGGTCATGATGTGGTCATATTATTGGATTCAATCACCCGTCTTGCAAGAGCACATAATACGGTGGCACCATCATCCGGTAAAGTTTTATCAGGTGGTGTGGAAGCAAATGCGATGCAGAAGCCTAAACAATTCTTTGGTGCTGCCAGGAAGATTGAACATGGCGGATCATTAACCATCATTGCAACTGCGTTGGTTGATACCGGAAGTAAAATGGATGAAGTGATCTTTGAAGAATTCAAAGGAACCGGTAATATGGAATTACAATTAGAACGCCGTTTATCCAACAAACGAATTTATCCTGCTATTGATCTTGTTGCATCATCTACCCGTCGTGATGACCTTCTATTGGAAAAAGATGTGCTGCAAAGAATGAATCTACTGAGGGTTTTCCTGACTGATATGAATGTAGAGGAAGCTATGCGGGAATTACAAAACAGGATGAAAGGAACAAAAGACAATGAAGAATTCCTGGCAAGTATGAATCGATAACTTGCAAATTTCACTGATTAGCTGATTTAATAATTATATACAAGCTGCTCTTTAAGACGAGCAGCTTTTTTTCTTTAAGATTACGCATCATTTTCAAATTAAGTAATTTGCTAATAGGCTTATTGATATATGGCAATACAGAAAATTGATATCGTTCAGTTTCTCGATGTGGCTAAGGAGTTTCCGGTGATTGATGTAAGAAGTCCCGGAGAATACAACCATGCACATATTCCTGATGCATATTCTTTTCCATTGTTTACTGATGAAGAAAGAAAAATTGTTGGAACTACGTATAAGCAACAAAGCAGGGAACTGGCAATAAAAATTGGATTAGATTTTTTTGGTCCGAAGATGAGAAAGATGGTTGAGGAAGCAGAATCATTAGCAGTTAAATATGGGTCATCCAATAAAACGATTCTTGTTCATTGCTGGAGAGGCGGTATGCGGAGTGCAGCTATTGCCTGGTTGCTTGACCTCTATGGATTCAAGGTTTATACATTAATTGGCGGGTATAAAAAGTATAGAAATTATGTTTTAGATACTTTTAAAATTCCATTTGAATTTAGAATACTTGGCGGCTTTACTGGTTCGGGCAAAACAAGTTTATTAAAAGTTTTGAAAGAAAAAGGCGAAGCTGTTATAAACCTTGAAGGAATTGCCAATCACAAAGGGTCTGCATTTGGAAATATCGGAATGGGTAAACAACCAGGACAGGAAATGTTTGAAAACCTACTTGCTGCTGAATTAAGAAAAACAACAGGCATAAAAGAATCAATACTTAATATTAATGAATCTCTTTTACCCGCCATTATTAGTCATTCACCAATTTGGCTCGAAGATGAATCTCAGCGGATCGGCCTGGTCAATATTCCAAAAGACTTATGGGAAACCATGCGAAAGTCACCGGTTTATTTTCTTGATATTCCATTTGAAGAAAGACTGGATCAGATCGTTCGGGAATATGGTCAACTAGACATGGAAAAAGTACAGAATGCAATCGGCCGGATTTCTGATAAATTGGGCAATTTGAACGCAAAAACGGCCATTTCTCTGCTAAATGAGGGTAAAAAACGGGAAAGTTTCGACATTTTGCTGAAATATTACGATAAGCATTATTTCAAATCCTTGCACAATCGGGAAGGCTTAAATTCGTTATTACATACGATAGAATGTAAATCCGTAACCCCTGAAAATGCCAACCAGCTTGTTCGCCTATCCAATCCTCAGCCGCAAAAGCATTAGACTGCTTGTCCTTCTTTTATTATCCCCTTTATTTTTTTATGGACAATCTTTAACCGGTCTCTGGGTCGGTTCAATTAGCAATGACAGCACAACGGTGCGAAAAGACCAGTCTTTTGAAATTGCTTTGACCGAGTACCGGGGAAAAGTGTATGGATACTCCAGGAGTGAGTTTATTGTTGACAATGTGTTATACTATGTAGTAAAAAGAGTGAAAGGAACCATTGATGGTGATATCTGCGAAGTGGTGGATGATGAGATCATCGCATTTAATTTTCCGACAAAGCTGGATAAGGGTGTGAAGGTGACCAGCACATTCAAAAGAAATAAAGAAGAAAATGTGTGGCAACTGGAAGGTACCTGGAAAACAAACGCCACAAAAAAATATTATGCCGTTACCGGAAAGGTCGGGCTTGAAGAAGAAAAAGATCTTACCGCCTCAAAAATATTTCCGCACCTGGAGGAGCTGAAACTTGCTAACGAAATTGTTTTTTACAAGGAAAGGCAAGAGGGAATTCCTATTGTAAAAATTGCAAAACCTGAAAAAATAAGATCAGAGTACACAACCACCGATAGTGACCTAACTCCAGCTTCACCAATAGTAGCTATTGTTTCAAAGCCGGCATTAAACAATTCTATACAGAGCAATGAAGAGGCCGTTGAAGAATCACACACTGTGAAAAGAACGGTGAACGATTTGCCAAAAAGCAAGACTCAAAATATTCCTGATAATAACATAAACGTTCAACCAGCAAAGGCAGAAACTAAAGTTGCTTTGAACAAAACGCCGGTAGAGCCAGAAAGGAATATTGTTGCGAATTTAAACACCGAGAAAAAGGAAACGCAAACTACTGTAGAGAAACAAATAATTGCTCAAACAACAGCGCCGAAGAACAATACGGAACAAACCAAACAGGTGAATAATGTAGCCGCTAAAAAGGATGCGGATATAGCAGCGAATAAAACTACAGCCACTAAAACAGAATCAAAGACGGTTATAAAATCCGACCCCGTTTCTGAAAAGAAAGCGATTGATCAAACAGTAAAACCCGTTGCTCAACATCCAAAGCAAGTAAATACAGTTGTTGAAAAAACTGTTGCAAAAAAGGAAACAGAAAAAACTGCGACAAATACAACAGCCCCAACCATTTCAGCAAACAAAACATCGCCACCTGCTGTTGCTGCGACAGTTGAAAAGAAAGAATCAGTAAAAGAAATTCCGGCGGTTGCCACAATTAAAAAACCAATAGAAGAAATAACAAAGAGTGCAGCAGTAATTGATGGAAGAAAATCAACCTTTACACAGGAAGTAAACTATAAATCAGACAGCCTTGTACTTTCTTTATATGATAATGGAGAGATTGATGGTGATACTGTCAGTGTTTATCTGAATGGAGAAATACTCATGGCAAAACAAGGATTAAAAGCAAATGCAATAAAAAAGACAATCTATATTTCACCAGATAGTGAAGATTTCAGCCTGGTTCTTTTTGCAGACAATCTTGGAAAATATCCCCCCAATACCGGATTGCTGGTTGTTAGAGACGGAGATGATGTATATAATCTTCGATTCAGCTCAGACTTTCAGAAAAATGCGGGTATAGTATTCAGAAGAAAGAAATAGAGTTTCCCACTAATGCACAAAGAAATAAATTGAATAATCTAAAAAGGCATAACGTCTTTGTGGGAGAAAACGAATCTATTATCCGAGATTTGAAGAATGAATCAGTCGATAAAACTTACTCAGTACTCTCATGGTGCCGGATGCGGTTGCAAAATTGCTCCCAAAGTTTTGAATGAAATATTGAAAAGCAGTTTAACATTACCGGATAATAAGAATTTGTTAGTAGGAAATAGCAGTAAAGATGATGCAGCGGTATATGATCTGGGAAACGGAATGGCATTGATATCCACTACTGATTTTTTTATGCCGATAGTTGATGAAGCATTTGACTTTGGAAGAATTGCTGCTGCCAATTCCATAAGCGATGTATATGCCATGGGCGGAAAGCCATTGATGGCAATTGCTATATTGGGATGGCCGGTTGAAAAGTTGCCTGTTGAATTGGCACAGAAAGTAATTGAAGGAGGAAGAACTATTTGTGCGGAAGCCGGAATTCCTTTGGCAGGCGGCCATAGTATTGATTCGCAGGAGCCGATATTCGGATTAGCTGTAACAGGCATTGTGCCAATAGAAAACTTAAAGAAGAACAATACTGCACAGGAAGGGGATCTTTTATTTCTTACCAAACCATTAGGTGTAGGTGTATTATCTACCGCACAAAAAAGAGGATTGCTGAAAGAAGAACATTTACCGGTAATGATAAAGCAAATGGCAACGCTGAATAAAATAGGCGAAGAGTTAGGCAAGATAAAAGGGGTTACAGCCATGACGGATATTACCGGATTCGGCCTGCTTGGACATTTGGTTGAAATGACTGAAGGAGCCGGATTAAGTGCTGAAATATATTATAACAAACTACCGGTTGCTACAGGAGTAAAGGAATATATTACCCAACGCATTTTTCCGGATGCTACTACACGAAACTGGAATGCTTACAGCGACAAAGTAAAGTTTGAGAAAGGGGTAAACGTAATGGAAGCATTTACTTTACTGCCTGACCCGCAAACAAACGGCGGGTTGTTGTTTAGTGTGAAGAAAAATGACGCTAATTCTATTATTGAGTTTTTGAATGAACGTGGGTTTGATGGTTTTCTAGAACCTGTTGGAGAGATGATTACTGAAGGAGAGAAAAGGGTTTTAGTGAAATGAGATTCTATTAGTATTATCTTATTTGGTAATTAAATATAAGGTGAATATGAAAATTTTCAGAATTTTATAAAAAGATAAAACAACTTAAAAAAGCGGTACTATCATATACCGCTTTTATTTGTGCCCGTTCCAATTTTATTATAACCTGAAGCCAATAGTAAAACTTAGTACACGGTGTTTGTTGTTATTATCTTCTCCGTTGGTGGTACCTGATTGTAATTTGGCAAGACCTAATCCATAGTTTACAGAAATGTTTACAGACTTGCCTTCGATACCAACGGTGCCGTTCAGACCGTAATCAAATCTTTTTAAAATACCGAAGCCAGCACCTTCTTCTCCGCCTGTTGTAGGATCATCATTGGAGAATTCAATATTGTCAGTTCTTTTAAATGATACCCCCGCAATTTTATAATCCAGTTTTCTTTTTCCTGCAACACCCATCGCCACATATGGACCGGCACCAGCAAAGAATTTTGATTCCTTATTTATAGGAGCTTTTAATACAACATTCACCGGTATCTCAATATAATACGGATTTACTTCAGACCGGGAATAGTTTGCATCAGAGGGTTGGCCAACCTGTGTTTTAGAACCTTTTCCTGTAAAAAGAATTCCTGGTTGTACATATAAGAAAGACGTAACAGGAAGGTCGCCAAGAATACCAACCTGGAAAGTAGTCAGCGAATTGGCCTCATCGGTAGTCCCGTCTTTATTAATAGAAACATTGGCGAGGTTAAGCCCGGCCCTTAAAATTGCTGAAGATTTTTGGGCATTGATACTCAAGCAAAGTCCTGAAAACAGGACAATTAGCAACGATTTTTTTTTCATAAATAGTACAGTGTTTTTTTTGAAATGCAAATATGGCAAAGATTTTGCCAAACTGTTTGTTAAAGAAAAAAAGTCAGCATATAACTGTGCTATATACTAAAGCAGATGACAAACAAATGACAAAAAAATTATGACAACTTATAAACATCAATTAAACCCCGGCAAAAAGATACAATCTGTACTAACTACAAGCCCCAACTTAAAACAGACTGATGGATCAAAACCAGGAGTAGTATTTATCATTTCAGCATCTGTTTTATCCACCACTTCGTACATATACGGTTACACAAACCATATAACAAACATTATAATTTAAAAATTAAAACAAACAAACCATGAAAACGGCAATGAAAAAAACCATGACAATGACCCTTGCTACACTTAGTTCTTTATTTATGTTCGGACAAGTGAACCTTGGGTTACAATCAACAACTTCGGCAGCAGCCAGCGCAACCGCTAATACTGCAGCAGTAACAAAAACAACTACTGCTGCAACAAATGCAACAAAAAGTACTGTGTCTGCCACAACAACTAAAGTTGCTGATGTGAAGGCAACAACAATCAACACCGTTGATGCAAAAACAACAAAAGCGATCAACACCACAACCTCAGTAAAAGAAGGAGTAAAGAACAACGCTGACATCAACACCGGAGCATCAGTTAGTGCACAAACAAATACCGGTACACAGGCAAGTGGATCAACCGGTAGTGGAAATGTTAATTCTGGTGCTGCAGCAAACAGCAATGTGGCTGCAGATGCAGAAATTAATGTAAACGGAAAATCTGCTATCGAAACTGCAGAAGGAACTACAGGTGAAGTGATGGTTAAGACAGAAAAAACAACAAAAGCCACTGTGGCAAAGACCAAAGAGGTGAAAGCAAAAGCAACAAACAGAACAAAGGCTGAAGTAAAAGCAGCTAAGGAGAAAGCAACATCTGTACAACCAGAAGTTAATGCTGAAGCTGCAGCAGATGTAAAATCATCTACTAACGTTTCTGCAGGGAGACAATAATCAATAGTTGAATTTTCATCTATGAAAATACAGGCAGGGGCGGATTAAAAATTTATGAAGCCCTTGCCTTGTTTAAAAAATGAACCAGACCATGAAAGCAGTTGCATTTTTCTTTTTTTTGATGACCGCATCTTTGGTTACATCTGCGCAAGCTGATAGCTCTGCAAAGGTTGGCAAAACGCAATTTAAGATCGGAACATTTTATGTAAGCAGTTTAAACTTTTACGGCCGTACAGATAGTTTGCGAAGCAGCGGGTATTTTCCACTGGCTGAGCTTTGGTTCAATAATAAAATATACATTAATGCGGCGCCTGTTTTTACCAATAACAAAATTTCAGCGCTGGAATATGCGGGAACAGTAGCTACGCTTGGCTACCAGGAAAGGAGCAAGAACGAAAAGTTTTTTACACATATTTATTTCATCAAGCCATTTTACAGAAGCGGAACCGAGTTGCCACAATCTGTTTTAAAGGCACAGGCCAGCACAACCGTTGCTTATCAAAATAAGATACTCAATCTTAATGGCGGCGTAGACCTCAGGTTGAGTGATCAACTGGATATTGGTTTAAGTGCCGGAATAGATCATATTTTCAGAAAACAACTGAATAATAATATGGTTTTAGTACTTGATCCATCCGCATATATAAATGCCGGAACACAAAAGTTCACCAAAACCTATTATAAGCAAAGCAGTTTTTTATTTTTTCCGGGAGCAGAGCAGCAGGTGAATGAGGAGGTAAGTAAATTGAGTATTTTATCTTATGAGTTTTCTATGCCAACCATATTTGCTTTCAATAAATTTCAGTTGATAATAAATCCAGCGTATGTTATTCCGCAGAACCTTATAAAAATTGAGAACAGGCCTGACCTGTCTGAAAGAGGAAAAGAAATGTTTTATGTAACAGCCGGCTTGAAGTTTACTTTTTAGGCTCTAAAAAAATTTCAGCCATCATACATCTTACAGACCCGCCCTCTACTTCTTCAATAGTTGGTACAGGTATGGGCAGCAATGTTGAAAAAGCTTCTAGCATTTGTTTTTGTTCTTTACGTAGTGATTCAAAAGCAGCTTGACTGAGGACGAGGATATTCTCTCCTTTTGTATTTTTTACCTGCAGCATATTGCCGGCGAACTTATGCATCTGGTCTTTTGTAATAGGAATGATATCATGGCCTGTTGACTCCAGTAATTGGCGAACGGCTATCAACTCCCACTCCTCCTCAATTGCTTCTTCACATAGCACACAAAATTTGTCCCCCAAACTCATAACCACATTGGTATGATAAACAGGATATCCATTTTTATCTGATGCTACAAATACGATTGCCTGGAAATCATTTGCGGCAGCATATTTTTCCAATAGGGAAAGATCTGTTCTTTCTGACGCACAGGCATAGATCAGCTTGTTGTCATGGTCAATAACCATGCTACCGGTTCCTTCAAGAAAACGGCTTTCTGCTTCATATTCACTCCAGTCCTGCAATTTTTTTACTATATAGTTTTCTGCAATCAGTTTTAATACATCATCCCTTTTTTCCGCTCTTCTGTTTGGTGCAAACATTGGAAACACAGATATGACCCCATCGGGGGATGTGCTTATCCAGTTGTTCGGGAATATTGCATCTGGTTTCGGAGGCTCTTTACTGTCATCAACTACGATCACATGAATATGATTTTTTTTCAAGGAGGCCACCATGTTATCAAACTCTTCCAAAGCTTTTTTCTGAATTTCATTTTCTGGTGCGGAAGGATTGGATTGAAAATAATTATTAGCCGCCGTTTCAGCATTAAAACCAAAAGCAGCAGGCCGAACCATTAATATAGTGGAAGCTAAAGGCATGTTTGCCTTTTAATGAGTTGGTAATAGTGTGTCAATCTTTTTTGCAAGCTTGTGATCCTTCTCGGTAACAATGTCACCGGCGTCATGTGTACTTAACCATATTTCAACATTGTTATATACATTGGTCCACAAAGGATGGTGATCCATTTTGTCTGCCTCAATCGCTACTCTTGTCATAAAGGCAAAGGCTTCGCTGAAATTCTTAAATTGAAATTTCCTGTATAGTTTATTTTCTTTTTCCTGCCACATAAGTTTTTTTTAAAACACCATATTTTCTTTGTTCTTAATTTTTTCGGTTGCAAGTTCTGTAACCAGTTGTACACTGCTGATAGAACGAATAGTTTGAATTGTTTCCTGCAGAGTTTCGTTGCTTACCTCATCTCCTTTCATCAGCCACAAAAAATCAAGGTGCTTGAATTCCTGCAAAAGGTACTCACCGTCAAACTGGTTATTATAGATATAGTGTGAAAGAAATTTGTTTGGCTCTGCAAATTCATAAACGGAGAAATAGTACCAGCGTTTTTTCTTTAGCAGTTTTATTTCTATTTCATTGTTGAGCCTGAAGTCTAAACCGGTATGATTGTTAAGGTGCCAGCAAAATTGGTAATCTTTTACAGGGGCCATAATGCCGAGGAGACGGGTGTCTTCAAAGAAAACTTCGGTGAGATCTTTGTTGTCCAGAACTAATTTTACATTTCGTTCAGTCATACTTAAAGGTACAATTTAGAATTCAACCATTGTTTCCGCTTCTTTGTCTCCCCTTTTATATTTTACTTTAACCCTGTCTCCTTTTTTAAATTTCCCAAGTGCCTGCATATAATTTTCTAAAGAGGAAATGTTATGTTCCCCCATTTGTATAATTATATCACCAGCCCGTAGTCCTGCTTTTTTCGCTGGCTTATCATCAGACACCCCATCTGCTCTTACACCAGAGCCGCTAAAGGTGTAATCAGGCATTATACCCATCGAAACACTAAACCTGGCTGAAGTAGTGGTTTGTACTTCTCTTGTTTTGGTAAATGCAAGCTTACCCTTTTCATTAAGGGATTTAATAAGATCGGCAATATGGTTTACGATCAGTTGCTGTCCGGCATAGTTGACCTTATCAGCATCATCACTTGGTTTATGATAATCAGAATGCAATCCGGTAAAGAAAAATAAAACAGGAATATCTTTTCTGTAAAAAGATGTGTGATCGCTAGGTCCGGTACCACTGCTGTCGTATTTAAAGTTCAGCTCCTGTTTTTTTGATTGGAGCAACAGGGAAACATAGTGTTCGCCCCATGACGGAGAAGTTCCGTAGCCGCCTACTGTTAAAACCTTGCTGCTGTCATTCAATCTACCTACCATATCCATATTGATCATATAGTTGGCGGTTTTAAGATCAATGGTTGGGTTTTCTACAAAATATTTTGAACCATACAGTCCAAGCTCTTCTCCTGAAAAAGCGATAAAGAGATAGTTGTTATTAGTAGCACCTGATTTTTTTAATTTTCTTGCCAGTTCGATCAAAGCTGCCGTGCCGCTGGCATTGTCATCAGCGCCGTTATGTATGTTTTTTTCTCCCGTTCGGATCATTGAATTGCCATCTTCCCCATATCCTAAATGGTCGTAGTGGGCACCGAGTATAACAGTTGTAGGCGCATTATTATTAATATACCCTATTACATTATGGCCTACACGATTTTTTTCACTGATACTGATCCTCATCTTTATATCCAGTGTTGCTGTTGCATCAGCAAAATATTTTTTTGCAATTTCCTTTGAAATGTACACCACGGGAATGCTTATTGTTTCAGATTTATCTTTTTCGTTAAACACCAATTTATCATCTATTGAAGATGTATTATACAGGATAATGGCAGAAGCACCCCTGTCAATAGATTTTTTTGCATTTGTATAGATATAGCCAGGCAGATCAAAATGCGGATTGTTCTTATTTTCTTCCAATGTTTCTTTCAGGTCGATGAACCAGGGCATTTCTGCCTCCTGTACTGCTATTGCTGGCAAGGCCTCAATCTTTATGGTTGAGCTATAAGGAAAAGGAAAAAAATCTATACCAGCTACCAATTCAACATTATTTATACTGAAGGTTGTTATAGAATCAATTTTTTTGCCATCGTTTACAATAAAAGACTGTGAGTAATATTCGGTACCTTTTGGTTGTAGTCCGATCTCTACGAACTTTTGTGTAATATATTCTTTAGCTAAATCCTCTCCCACAGTTCCTGTTCTGCGGCCTTCCAGTTTATCATCTGCCAAAAACTGCACATGAACCCGCAGGCTATCGGCAATTCTGAAATCAGGTTTTTTAGTAACTGAATTTTTGGAGGAAGAACAACTTGCCAGTATCACAAGTACAAAAAGCACACTTATAAAACGAAAAAACATAATCTTCTGATTGGTGAACCGCAAAGGTATCAATGATGATCCTTTTTCCTATCAGCGAAATGTTTAAAATCGCAAATCGTAAGGTGGTTTAAGGTGCCGGAGTTACTTTTGCCGAATTGACCGTTTGCTGTCGGCCATTGTCAAATTTGAAAAAAGATATACTTCATATTGCTTTAGTTGGAAATCCAAACAGTGGTAAAAGCTCCCTTTTTAACTGTTTGACAGGACTCAACCAGCAGGTTGGTAATTTTCCCGGTGTAACGGTTGATAAAAAAACCGGAAGAACAAAACTATCGGAATCACAAACTGCAGAGATCATTGATCTTCCCGGTACGTATAGTTTATACCCGAAGAGACTGGATGAATGGGTTAGTTATAAAGTATTATTGAATCAGGATGAAGAGATAAAGCCGGATGTAGTAGTAGTAGTAGCTGATGCCAGCAACCTGAAAAGAAACCTTTTGTTTTGCTCCCAGATCATTGATCTGAAAGTTCCTGTTGTAATAGCACTTACGATGCTTGACCTGGCCAAAAGGAAGGGCATCAAGATAGATATTGCTGCTTTGGAAAGAGAGATTGGTGTATTGGTAGTTCCGGTAGACCCAAGAAAAAAGAAAGGCATTGATTCTCTTAAGAAGGCAATTGAGCAAACTTCGCTACAGGTAAATGTTCAACCAACAAGGGATTTTATTGATAATAATGCATTAGCAAGTAATGCTGTTGAAGACATTCAGAATTCTTTTCCTGCATTGAGTGATTATAAAGCAATACACTACCTTATTAATCATGAATCATTCATTCTGCCGGCAACAGATCAGCAGTTGATTGAGAAGATTGAGCTGAATAACCTGTTTAGTCCTACCAAAACGCAGGCAGAGGAAATCTTGCAACGATATAGTCGTATCAAACACATCATGCAGCAGGCCGTATCACAGCCAGATCCTGTGGAGAAGAAAATCATTACTGAAAGGCTTGATAATTTATTGCTCCACCGTGTTTGGGGTTATCTTATTTTATTGGGAGTATTGTTTCTTTTATTTCAATGTGTTTTCTGGATTGCACAATACCCGATGGACTGGATAGAACTTGGCTTTGCGAAAGCTAGCAATTCCTTATCATCCGTTTTACCAGATAATCTTTGGAGCGACTTATTAATTAATGGTGTGCTGGCGGGGTTGAGCGGTATTCTTGTTTTTGTTCCACAGATTATGATACTGTTTGGGCTGATTACACTATTGGAGGATACAGGATATATGGCCCGTATCAGCTTTTTGTCCGACAGGTTGATGCGAAGTGTTGGGCTTAATGGTAAAAGTGTAATGCCGATGATCAGCGGATTTGCCTGTGCAGTGCCGGCTATAATGAGTGCAAGAAATATTGAGAACAGGAAAGAAAGATTGCTTACAATTCTTATAACGCCATTGATGAGTTGTTCGGCAAGGCTGCCGGTGTATACAATCCTGATCGGCCTGGTTATTCCTAAAACATATTTATTGGGTTTTCTGGGGGTTCAGGGACTGGTGATGATGGGTTTATATTTACTTGGTCTGGTAATGGCACTGATCGTTTCGTATGTGGCCAAATGGTTTATTAAGATCAAAGAAAGGAGTTTTTTCATTCTTGAGTTACCTACTTATCGTTCGCCGAGATGGAACAACATCATTCCGACGATGATTAGCAAGGCAAGGATCTTTGTTTTTGATGCTGGTAAAGTTATTATGGTCATCAGCTTAATACTTTGGGCATTATCATCCTTCGGTCCGGGAAACAGAATTGAAAAAGTGACGCAGCATTATGACCAACTGAAAATACAACCTGGCGCAAATGAAATACAACTAAATAAGGAGTATAATACTGCAAAACTGGAAAGCTCTTACGCCGGCATACTGGGTAAAACAATAGAGCCTGTTATAGCACCGCTTGGTTACGATTGGAAGATCGGGATTGCTTTAATAACATCATTTGCAGCAAGAGAGGTTTTTGTGGGTACAATGGCAACGCTGTATAGCGTAGGTGATGATGATACTGGTAGTTTAGTTTTAAAAGAAAAAATGAAAGCCGCCAAACGACCTGACGGCACACCGGTGTTTAACCTTGCATCCGGGTTATCGCTGATGATATTTTATGTGTTTGCAATGCAATGCATGAGCACACTAGTGATAGTAAGAAAGGAAACCAAATCATGGAAGTGGCCTATCATACAATTGGTGTATATGACCGGGCTTGCATATATAATGAGCTGGATCGTTTACCAGTTGTTTCGTTAGATCATTTTACAGCTGGAACCCAATTGCTTTTGGGTTCAAAATAGTTCCATAACAATAAGGAAACTTTTCTTGCTATTGTCCATGCTTCGTTTTGATGAGTCCAGCTTATGTCTTTATTGTTCTTGGTAAATATGCAGAATATATAAGGATTGTTGGGTGCATTTACCAGCAGCACTTCACTTCGTGATGCATTCACACAACCATTTTTGCTGAATACTTCAACCGTTGGAGGTATTTGCGAAATGGCCTCATTCTCATCCCAATAATTTCTGCCAAGACAACGCATCATTCTTTCTGAAGCAGTTTTTGATATTATTTCTTTATTGTAAATTTTTTCAAATAGCAAGCCCATTTCCTGTGGAGTTGTTTGTCCCCATCCGTATTGTGTTCTGTTGTTTTCTCTTCCCGGTGTTCTTGAATTCACTCTTGTACTTTTCAAACCAAGGCTATCAAGTATATTATTAATCCTTGTACCCGTTCCGGCCAGGCTTTGTAGCCATAAGCTTGCTGTATTATCACTGGTGGTGAGCATCAACATGATCACTTTTTTAAGCAAAATTTTTTCATTGCTTTTAAAAGAACCAAGTATATCAGAACCCTCATAAAGCAAGGAGTCTTTATAAATAATTTCCTGGTTGTAGCTAAGTTCACCTTTCTCAATTTTATCCATTAAACCAAGAACTATAGGAACTTTTACAATGCTGGCTGTCGGGAAAATAGTATCTGCATTGATTGAAACTGTTTTTCCCGTTCTCAGGCTTTTAACATAGATTCCAATAGTGCCGTTATAACCACTGATAGATTCCCGGATTTTTATTTCCAGCCTTTTATCTGTTTTTTGTGCATATAAAGAGCCGGGAATAAAAAACAGAACAGCGATGGTCCAATTTTTCATGAATGCGATTTATTTCATATTCATATAATCAATTACTAAACTACAAAAGGCTTTTATACCTGTTTTCATTCCGCTTTCATCTATTTCAAAATCTGCGGTATGATGCGGTGGTGCAGTTTTGGGGTCTCTGCCTTTTTTCATGCCCCCGAGGTAGAAGAAAAATGAAGGGGCTTTGGTTCCATAGTAAGAAAAATCCTCTGCACCCGTTACCCATTCCCTATCCTTTACATTATTTACACCAGCTGCCGATTCCAAGGATGGCAGCATCTTTTTTACCAGCTCAGGTGTATTATATGTTACCAGTGTTTTGGTGTCAATGGTTACGGCTGCGGTTGCACCTGATGCTTCAGCAATTTTTTCAACTGTATGTTTAATTTTTTTGTGTACCTCCTGTTGCATATCGTTATCCAATGTCCGTATGGTACCACTCATTTCACACTCCTCCGGTATAATGTTATTTCTAACTCCCCCATTAATTTTCCCTACCGTAATAACAACCGGAGCTTTTGTTAATTCCGATTGCCGGCTAACAATTGATTGAAGTCCGTTGATAATTTGTGCTGATACCTGGATGGGATCTATACCAAGCCAAGGCTGTGAACCATGACTACCTTTTCCTTTTACTTTAATAGTAAACCAATCAGATGATGCCATGAAAGAACCGGGCTTGTATTCGATAGTTCCGGCTTCGATATTCGATTCTATGTGAAGTCCAAAAATCACATCTACTTTTGGATTGTCCATTACACCCTCTTTTACCAGTAATTGAGCACCGCCTTCCTCACCTTCGGGAGGCCCTTCTTCAGCCGGTTGAAAAATAAACTTAATGGTTCCCTTTAATTCACTCTTCATTCCGCTGAGTATTTCTGCAACACTCATGAGCATAGCAACATGCGAATCATGGCCGCAGGCATGCATAGCACCAACATCCTGGCCGTTGTAAGTTGTTTTCACTTTTGACGCAAACGGTATATTTACCCTCTCTACTATTGGTAACGCATCCATGTCGGCTCTTAATGCAATACACGGACCCGGTTTAGAACTTTTAAGAATACCTACAACACCTGTTTTTCCTACTCCTTCTGTTGTTTCTATTCCAAGTTTTTTAAGATGAGCGGCAATTACTGAGGCAGTTCTTGTTTCCCTGTTACCCAGTTCCGGATGTTGATGAAAATCTCTTCTCCATTCAATACATTTTGATTCGATTTTATCTGCAGCCGCATATGCTCTTTCTTTCAGTATTTCATTTTGTGAAAACAGCACCGTTGAAAATAATATGAGAGGAATTATGACTGTTATTTTTTTCATTTTCATTTTTTTTATGAATTTAAAGTAATTATAGCTTTATTTTTCATGTTCCCCAGCTATGGTGTTTTTAATTATATTTAATCTCCAATGCTACTGCGACATTTGCCATTTCTGAGATCTGTTTTTTTACACAGCGTAACAGCGTTTGGTGGCCCGCAGGCACATATTGGTATGATGATGAAAACATTTGTACATCAGAAGCCATATGTGACCAAGGAAGAATTAATGGAATACAATGGGTTTTGTCAATTGCTTCCCGGCGCATCCTCTACACAAACGATAACATTGATAGGGTATAAACGTGGCGGTATTCCGTTGGCTGTTCTTACCTTATTGATTTGGATATTGCCAGCTTGCATTATTATGGGATGTCTTTCTTTTTTACTTCAATATATTGATAGAAGGCAATTAGGTACCGACATTTTCAAATTTATTCCACCGATGGCAGTTGGTTTTTTAGCGTATGCCGCATTTATTACTTTTTCAGTTGCGATTAAAAATCTAATCACATGGGTCATCATGTTAATTGGTGCCACGGCTACCTATCTTCTTTTTGGCCAACCTTGGGTTATTCCTACATTAATTATAGCAAGTGGCGTAGCGACAAACTTTAGCAAGGTTAGAATACCTCAGATTGAACAAAAGCCAAAAAAAATCAAATGGTGGAACTTTTGGTTATTTGGTATAATATTTCTTGCAGCAGGGATTATCAGTGAATTGGCCCGTAAGCAAGAGTGGCCGGATAGAAAGCCAATTAATCTTTTTGAAAATACCTACAGGATGGGAAGCCTTGTTTTTGGCGGAGGACAGGTATTGATACCAATGATGTACGAGCAATGGAGTGTTCGTCCTGAAGCTGTGAAGGATAAAAACCCGAATGCGGTGCAAATTGATGAAGAAAGTTTATATACAGGTATGGGAATAGTAAGGGCGGTTCCCGGACCGGTATTTTCAATTGCTTCATTTACCGGGGGGATGGCTTTAAAAGACATGGGTTACAGAATGCAGGTGGTGGGTTGTTTGATCGGAATGATTGCGATTTTTCTGCCCAGCGCATTGTTAGTACTTTTTTTCTTTCCTATATGGAATAATCTTAAGAAGTATGCGGCTGTTTATCGTTCTCTGGAAGGTATCAATGCAGCTGTTGTGGGAATTATGATTGCCTCAACTTTATACATGATGAAGGACATCTCTTTCTCGGATGAAAAAATGGTCAGTACATCAATAAACACTGTTACAATACTTGGAACTTTTCTGTTATTGAAATTTACCAGAATACCCCCACCGGTAATAGTAATTGCCTGCCTTGTTCTTGGATATATTTTCTGATATTATTTTTTATAGTAGCCCCCCTTTTCAATCTCTTCTTTAACGGTTTCCGGAACCATATAACGAATGGATTTACCCTCTTTTAAAGACTTACGTATTTGTGTAGCCGATATTTGTAGTAAAGGGGCATTTACTACATGTAACCTTGCGTTTATTGAATTGTCTATATCATAGCCGGGACGCAAATAGGCATAGATATCATAGTTATTAATAATCGCCTCAGCATTTTTCCATTTGGATAAGTTTTGAAAACTATCACTTCCCATGATAATACAGAACTCATGTTCTGGGTGTTTTTCTCTCAAATAAGCAAGGGTTGAGGATGTGTAAGAGGGTTTAGGTAAGCCAAACTCTATGTCCGAAGCCCATATACGATTATCGTTTTCTATTGCTGTCTTTACCAGATGAAGGCGGTGGTATTCATTAAGTAAGGCGGTTTCGGTTTTAAATGGGTTTTGAGGAGAAACAACAAACCAGGCTTTTTCAATATCCGTTTCATTGAGGATGTGGTTGACGATTATAAGATGGCCAACATGAATAGGATTAAAGGAACCAAAAAATAATCCGATTTTCATTTAAAATACTGATAATCAATGTTTTATTTCAACAAATATATGCTCTGCTTCATTAACCCGCAAGCTTAGTTGATAGCCGGAGACTGAAATACAGATTGGATCGCCAAGAGGAGCAATTTGTTCGAGATGTATTTCTTCACCTGGCAGGCAGCCCATTTCCATTAATTTAATGAACAGGTCATTATTATTAAACTCTTTTATTATTCCGGTTTGACCGGGTCTTAATTCTGAAAGCCGTACGACCATTTCATTATTTATTTTACAAAGCTACCCTTGTTAGATTGTTTTTCTTTACGAATTTTGAAATTATGGCTTCAAAATCAAAAGTTTATTTCTTTTTTCTGCAAATTGAACCTGGATTTAAAAATCGCACAGCTCTAAAGGGTTTCATTGAAAAGCTTTTCAAAAAGGAGGGTAAAAAACTTAGGTCTATCAATTACATTTTTTGCAGCGATGAAGATATATTGAAAATAAACAAACAATATCTCAAGCATGATTTTTACACAGACATTATCACTTTTGATTTATCTGAATCCGATCAGATTGTTGCTGAGGTATACATAAGTACTGAGAGGGTCAGGGAAAATGCCAAATCCCTAGGCACTTCATTTATTTCAGAAATTCACAGAGTTATTTTTCACGGCGCCTTACACCTTTGCGGATATGGCGATAAAACCAAATCAGAAAAGGTTGAAATGAGAAAAAGAGAAGACTATTATCTCAATTCATACCTTAAGGGTAAATAAATTGTTTCACGGGAAACAATCTTGCTTTTACCCAATTCTCAAATGTTTCCCGTGAAACACTTGGGTCATCAGCCGGCACTTTATTCAGTTTATAGGCTTTCCGGGTGTACCTTTGCGCCCATGTTTCCCCAATACGATATAATAGTGGTAGGTGCCGGACATGCCGGTTGTGAAGCAGCAGCGGCCGCAGCAAACCTTGGTTCCAAAACTCTCTTGATTACCATGAATATGCAGACCATTGCCCAGATGAGCTGTAATCCGGCAATGGGAGGGATTGCTAAGGGACAGATTGTTAGGGAAATTGATGCAATGGGCGGCTACTCAGGTATTGTCACCGATCTTTCTACTATACAATTCAGAATGTTGAACAGAAGCAAGGGTCCTGCCATGTGGAGCCCCAGGGCACAGAATGATAGAATGCTTTTTCACCTGAAATGGAGAGAGATGCTTGAGAATACCCCTAACCTTGATTTTTATCAGGATATGGTGAAAGGGCTTTTGGTGAAGGACGGAAGATGCGAAGGGGTTATGACTGGCCTTGGACATGAAATAAGGGCAAAGTCTGTAGTACTGACAAACGGAACCTTTCTGAATGGTATCGTTCATATAGGAGAGAAGAACTTTGGTGGGGGAAGAATGTCTGAAAAAGCGGCAACGGGTATAACAGAACAATTGGTTTCCTTGGGGTTTGAAAGTGACCGTTTAAAGACCGGAACTCCTCCAAGAATAGATGGAAGAAGCCTTGACTATAGTAAAATGGAAGAACAAAAGGGGGATGACGAAGTTGTGGGCTTTTCTTTCCTTGATACTGAGAAACCAAAAGCACAAAGAAGCTGTTGGATAACCTATACAAATCAAACGGTTCATGATGTATTGAAAACAGGCTTTGACAGAAGCCCGATGTTTGCAGGAAGAATTGACGGTACTGGCCCAAGATACTGCCCAAGTATTGAAGACAAGATCAACCGCTTTGCGGAAAGAGACAGGCACCAGCTTTTTGTAGAACCTGAAGGCTGGAATACCGTGGAGATCTATGTAAATGGATTTTCTACGTCATTACCAGAAGAAACGCAATACGAAGCGCTTCGTAATATAGTTGGCTTTGAAAATGTAAAAATGTTTCGTCCGGGATATGCTATCGAGTATGATTATTTTCCGCCTACACAACTCCGTTATACACTTGAAACAAAACTGATTCAAAACCTATTCTTTGCCGGGCAGATAAATGGAACCACCGGTTATGAAGAAGCTGCTTGCCAGGGGCTGATGGCGGGCATCAATGCCCATCAAAAAAGCAGGAACCTGGAACCCGTAGTATTAAAAAGAAGCGAGGCATATATTGGTGTGCTGATTGATGACCTGATCAGCAAAGGCACTGATGAACCATACAGAATGTTTACTTCCCGTGCAGAATTCAGGACATTACTGAGACAGGATAATGCCGATCTGCGATTAACAGAATTAAGCTATCGTTTAGGACTTGCTACCCAGGAAAGAATGGATAAAGTAATTGCTAAACGCCAGGGTGTGGAAGCCATCAAATCTATATTGAAAGATTTTGTAGTGGAACCCGCAGAAGTAAATACTTATTTGTCGTCTATAAAATCTACTCCAAAATCGGAAAGGCAAAAAGCACAAAAGATTTTACTACGGCCCGATGTAGAATTGAAC
>CAYVSH010000026.1:0-26856 GCA_964453625.1 uncultured Chitinophaga sp. | reverse complement strand
CGGTTTTTCTTCCTTCCCAAAAAGGAGAGTTGGTGCTAAGTGCAAACACATGCGGTAAAAAATAACGGGTGCTGTTGGCTATATGGTTAGCCATTTCCCGGTTTTCCATTCCTACATGCACATGCAGACCAAAGATGAGGTTACTACGGGCCGCCTCCTGTAGTTCATTTACTATTTCGTTATATCTAACATGTTCTGTTATCAACTGGCTTTCCCAGTGGCTGAAAGGATGTGTGCCCGAAGCACCCATAGCAAAGCCAAGTTCACCTGCTATACCACTTATGGTTTTACGTAAAGTAGATACATCTATATAAGCTTCATCCACATCTGCACAGATATCTGTACCCACTTCTACCACAGCCTGGTGCATTTCAGCTTTTACTTTATCCTTTATAACTTTTTGCCCTTCCTGTACTATCTTTTGTTCATGGCTCTTAAGTTCAAATGTTTCTTTATCAAGTACCATGTATTCTTCTTCCACACCGAGTGTAAAGCTTTTGTAGTTGAGGTTCATTTGTTGGGTTTCAGGTTTCGTTAATTAATTTGATACGGGATAAGTGATCCGGGTTTCGGGATACAGCTTGTTATTTTACACTTATATGTTCTCTTTCAACCGCATGGATGAAATTGTTCAAATTTCGTCCGAGCATGTCAAGTTTTTTATAACTCATTTCAAATAGATAAGATTGATAAGAACAAAATCCAGTATATATATTATGTATCCCGAATCTCGTATCCCGAATCTCACATCCCTATACTAACGGCATTTTATTACTACTCCTTTTTATATACTCACCCCATGTAAGGTTATCTTGTCCCGGGTTATTTGCTAATGCTTTTTCTATCGCATAATTAGCTGCAGTTTCTACCACCCATTCAAAGTTTTCGTCGCCAACACTTGTTCTTTCAGCATCAGGCGCAGGGTTGCAGAAATCTATGGCATACGGCACTCCATCTCTAACTGCGAGTTCAACGGTATTGAAATCATAGCCTAAATATGCGTTGATACGAAGAACAATGTCAGTCATCTGCTTTAACCTTTCAGGCGATGGCTGAAAATCTGCAACATAACGGAGATGGTGAGGATTTCTTGGTTCGTAAGACATAATGCGGACATGTTTGCCACCAATACAATAGCAGCGGTAATATTCCGTAAAGATGATCTCTTCCTGTAGCATCATTACTAGTTGTTCCGTTTCGGCATGCTTGGTAAAAAAATCTTCGGCACTGGTCAGTTTATAAACACTTTTCCATCCCCCGCCTGCAAATGGTTTCATGTAGGCCGGGAAGCCAACATATTTAAAAATAGAATCCCAATCCAACGGAAAGGCTAGGTTGCTGAATGATTCATCAGAAGTATCAGGCGGCAGATCCCTCGAAGGAAGAATGACTGTTTTGGGTACCGGCACATCCACTTTTGTCATCAGGCAATTATTAAAATATTTATCATCTGCACTCCACCAGAAGGGGTTATTTATAACCGCAGTTCCTGTTACAGCAGCATTTTTTAGCCAGGTGCGATAAAAAGGAACATCCTGTGAGATGCGATCGATGATCACATCATAGCCACAAGGTTCGCCTTGCATAGCTTTACTGATATGGACTGGTTCCGCCATAACACCCGGAACATTTTTACTATTTACTCTAGCTACAAAAGCTTCTGGAAAGGATCGTTCTTTTCCGTGAAGGATACCAATTTTCTTCATAAACAATTTTTTTTGATGAGTGAGTTGAAACGAGGCCAGTGCAAAATCAAATGCAGGCTGTTTTACCAAATTTATTTTTTAGCCATCAATAAAACAAATTAATACTGTTGTTTTATTAGTATGTTGAATAATCAGCAGTATTCATTCCATTTATTGCGAAATCCTTATTTTTGAGCCCATGCAACTGGCAAATGTGTCCGGAATCCTTGTAGAAAATACAATTCTTAAATCCGTTTTTTTAGCAAGAGAAGTAAAAGTTGACTTTTACCTTCCACGCAAACTGGATAATACCTACGCTTTAAACTTGCTTTTGATCAATGATGGGCAAGATTTGATTAAGATGGATTTTGATTCAATCTTTGATAATCTTTATACAACTGAGAATTCCTTAGAACCTTTACTTTGTGTAGGTATTCATTGTAGTGCGGACCGAAAAATGGAATATGGGGTAGCCGGTAAACCCGACTATCTTGGCCGAGGTGCCAAAGCCGGTTTGTATACTTCTTTTGTTTTTGAAGAGTTGCTGCCTTTTATACGGGTGAAATATGCAATTACTTCTTTTAAAGAGAAGGCATTTGCCGGTTTTTCATTAGGTGGCTTAATGGCACTGGATATTGTATGGAATCATCCGCATGAGTTTACCAAAACCGGTGTTTTTTCAGGGTCGTTGTGGTGGAGAGATATTGACCAGACAGATGAAGAATACGATGATGATAAGAACCGCATAATGCACCAGCAAATCAGGAAGGGCAAATATGCACCCTGGCTAAAGTTCTTTTTCCAGTGTGGCAATATGGATGAGACAAAAGACAGGAATAAGAATGGGATCATTGACTCGATTGACGACACACTTGATCTGATAAAAGAGTTAGAGACAAAAGGATATAGCAGAGAGAATGACATCTCATATTTTGAAATAAAAGACGGTCTACACGATGTGCCCACCTGGGCAAGGGCTTTCCCTGAATTTTTGAAATGGGGTTGGGCAAAAAAGAGTTGAATTTTCCATAATGATTTGAGATAAGAAAGTATGTAAATAAAAAAATCCCGCCATTGGCGGGATTTTTTTATTTGAGTCAGTTTTCAGATTAATTGAAGATATATCTTAAACCAAACTGAATACTATAGGTAGATGCTGTACTTACGTTATCCCTGAAAGTTTTAGTGATGATCTGACCTCTATCTGTAGCAAGTCTGAAAGTTGGAACAGTTGTACCTCCGGGTGTCAGCGATGATACGTTTTGAGGAATAAGGATAGAACTTGCATTTACTGTTCTTATCTTACCCCAGTTTGGATCAATCATGTTTCCAAAGTTGAAAATGTCAACTGTGAATTGAATGGTATTCTTTGATTTTCCAACTTTGGAGAAAATATCCTGCATGAACTTTAAGTCAACACGGTTTAGCCATGGTATCTGAGCACCGTTGCGTTCTGCATACTGGCCTCTATGAGCTCTTAAATATTTATCCTGGTTAATGTAATCTTCAAAAAGCTGAGCTTGCTGAGCAGGAGTGTAGGTTACACCATTAATAACAACATTAGATGTACCAAAACTGATTTCAGATGTGTTTCTTGCATCTTTTGGTATATATATAAGGTCATTACCACTTACTCCGTCACGGTTAAAGTCTCCGCTATATACATAAGAGAAACGTCCTTGGATAGATCCGTTGTAGAATAATGAAATAGTAGTTGCTAAATGCTTAAAATACTCTTTCCGGTAAGAAAGAATACCAACTATATTATCAGGCACTATATAATTGGCATATCCTTGAACAGGAGCATTAGCACCGTTTACAGTGGCAGTTGTTTGCCATGCTGAGAGTGGCTGGTCACCGCTACCATCATAAAGATTGCCTGCAATTGATTTTGTATATGCTAGAGAAAAGAATAAACCTTTACTGAATGGTTTTTCAATTTTTGCAGTGAGTGAGAAATAATGACCTCTAGTTCCATTATCCAGGATAATAGGATTAAATGCATTATTACCATTTGGAACTGCTTGTCCGGCATTGTTCAATGTATGTATAAACCGGGTTTGTACAGTGTTTCCATAAATTGCACGATTATCCGGATATCCAGCTACGTTGAGATTTTGTCCGGCACGAAGATTTGGGTTTCTGAAGAAAGCAGTATTCAAATCTTTATTAAAAATTGCTTCTAAAGTACCCACCATACCCCATGGCATTTTAGCATCCATAGCAAGACTAGATTTCCATGATTGCGGATTTTTAAATTCCGGGTCTAAAGCAGTTACAGATTGAGGAATTAAAGTACCTGCAGTTGGAACAGATGCAGGACGATAAGCAGCAGGATCTGGATTAAACGGACCAGGAGTGTTTGACTGACCATTGAAGGCCTGTGTAACCTGAAGCATTCCATTATCACCAGACTGGCTTACTATCCATACAAACGGAACTTTGCCAGTGAATACTCCGGTACCACCACGTATTTGTAATGAACGGTCGCCATATAAATCCCAGTTAAATCCGAGGCGGGGTGACCACATAACAACCTTTTTAGGCAATGTACCTGTGTTGAGCTTTTCTCCATTTGCGAAAGTCAGGTTTGCAACAAGAGGGTTGGTAAGTACTTGCGGTACGCTTGGATATGTTGGCAGATCAAGACGAAGACCCAATGTTAATTTGAAGGTCCGGCTTAAAGAAATTTCATCTTGTCCGTAAACAGAGTACTGCGCAAACTTAAAAGCTGAGAATGCAGGGGCAAAATCTTTAGATAATGAATAGGTAATTGCAAAATCTCTTGGTTTTGCACGAAGAGCTGGATTAGGATTTAAGGCACTTTCAAAATCAGCCCATGTGTTGAATACGTAGTAGCTGGTTGCAAAACGCTGGAATCCATTGATCGTTTCACTCAGGTCAAATTGACCTCCAACTGTCCAGTTATGTTTATTCTTTGTCCAGGTTAAGTTATTAACAAATGAATACATTTTAACCTTACGCAGGTTGCCAAAACTGAATGGTTCATATCCAAATGATACATATGGAGACGAAGCGGATACACCTGTAGTACTTAAAATATCTACGAATGGAAATACCTGGCTGTCAGACTCCCGTGAATCGTTCTGGTATGTATAAGTTGCACGGAAAGTATTTGCTACTCTTCCAAAAGTTGAGTTCAACTCGGCAGCAAATGAATAAAAGTTAGCTCCCTGGAAATAATTTGAATTCTTATACCAAAGGTTATTGTTGTTAGTTCTTCCCAAACCTGAAGAATAAGTAAAGCCGGCACCTGTTGTTGAACTGCTGGGACCATTGGGTTCGCCACCTTCTACCTGGCTGTAACGTAAAATCATCTTATGATTTGTATTGATGTTCCAATCAAGGCGCCCAAGGTATTTTGTCCTTGTTATTTCTGGGGTGTAATTGTCATAAGGACCGGTAACATATCCATAGTTTGTCAACAGGTAGTTGCTGATATAGTTTAAAGAGTCTACAGATGGTCTGGATATGTTAGGTGAACTGCCGAAAGGTGCAGCTGCTGTAGAGGCAAAATTTGTTTGGATGGATTTTGGCTGTGTTTCCGTTTCGTAGTTAAAGAAGAAGAACAATTTGTTCTTGATAATGGGTCCGCCAATTCTGAATCCATATTGTTTGAACTCTTCAGTAGGTCTTATAAAAGTAGTCTTATCAACCTGATCTCCTCGCTGCTTTTCCGTTCTGAAATAAGTATAAACAGAGCCTGTGAATGTATTTGTACCGGCACGGGTAACAGCGTTGATAGCACTTCCGATAAATCCGGACTGGCGGATATCATAAGGAGTTATATTCACAGAAATCTCTTCTACCGCATCCAGCGAAATAGGAGTACCACCGGCAGGTAGGTTACTGCCAATTCCAAAACTGTTATTGAAGTCTGCACCATCAATGGTGAAGTTATTCTGACGGAAATTACCTCCGCCAATAGAAGCACCATTTGACTGCGGGGTAGCTCTGGTGAAGTCATTCAAACTTCTGTTAATAGTTGGCAACTGAGATATCTGACGGAGACCAATGTTAGTAACTGCACCGGTTCTGCTTGCATTGATGAGGCCAGATCTGCGACCAGTTGTAAGGATAACATTTTCCAAACTGGTAACGGACTTGGTTAATGACGAATTAAATGCAAATGTTTCACCTAGCTTCAGATAAACATCTTCAGCTTTTTCTTTATCATGACCAACATAAGTTATCTCAACCAGGTAAGGCCCGCCTACCCGCATGTTAACGATCGAAAAATGGCCACCAGCTCTAGTTACAGCCGTATATTTTGAACCCGAAGGTATATGAGTAGCAACAACAGTTGCTCCTACAAGTGGTTCTTCAGTGGTACTTGTAACGATACCGGCTATTGAAGAGGTGGTGATTTGGGCAAATAATAACGGACTGACCAGGATGGCCAATGCAAACAAAAAGAGTTTTCTCTTAAGCATATAGATTGATTTTCGGTTGCAAAGAAAGGGAATATTTCCTAATTAAAAATAGGCAAATATTAACATATAATATCTGAAAAGTAATGCTTTAGCATGACATTTTTCAGGAAGTTTTTGCTGCTTGCTCAAACAGTTTCATTGCACCCCGGTTCTTTGTTTTAATTTTGCCAAAAATTTGATTGTAATGCTAGACTCTATTGAAAGTGCTATTGAGGACATAAAGGCCGGTAAATTAGTAATAGTTGTTGATGATGAAGACCGGGAAAATGAAGGTGACTTTATAACAGCTGCCAGAAATGTTACCCCGGAGGTTATCAATTTTATGAGTAAACATGGGCGGGGTCTTATTTGTGTGGCTTTACCGGCAGAACGTTGTGAAGAACTTGGACTAGAATTAATGGTGAATAACAATACAGCACTTCATGAAACTGCCTTTACTGTTTCGGTTGATCTCCTCGGAAATGGTTGTACAACCGGTATTTCTGCCCACGACAGGGCTAAGACGGTGCAGGCATTAATGAACCCCGAAACCAAACCTTCAGATCTGGGAAGACCAGGACATATATTTCCGCTAAAGGCTAAAAAGGGAGGGGTTCTCCGCCGTGCCGGACATACAGAAGCAGTTGTTGATCTTGCCCGCCTGGCTGGTTTTGAGCCCGGTGGTGTGTTGGTAGAAATTATGAACGAGGATGGTAGTATGGCCCGGTTACCGGAATTAATTAGGATTGCAAAAAGATTCGATTTTAAAATAATCTCTATCAAAGACCTTATCGAATACAGGATTAAGAGAGACTCATTGATAGAAGAAGTAGTAAAAGTGGAGATGCCTACCAAGTTTGGGAACTTTCAATTGGTGGCTTTTCGGGAAAAGAATTCAACCAATGAACACCTTGCATTATTAAAAGGAGAATGGCAAAAAGATGAACCGGTTATGGTCAGGGTTCACTCCTCCTGTTTTACAGGTGATATTCTTGGATCGATGCGATGCGATTGCGGTGAGCAGTTACATGCAGCTATGGAAATGGTGGAAAAAGAAGGAAAAGGTGCCATTATTTATATGAACCAGGAAGGAAGAGGTATTGGCTTATTGAATAAACTAAAAGCCTATCGTTTACAAGAAGAAGGAATGGACACCGTAGATGCCAATCTGCATCTTGGTTTCCAGATGGATGAAAGGGATTATGGTTTAGGGGCACAAATACTTCGTCAACTTGGTATTACCAAATTACGACTGATGACAAACAACCCGAAGAAAAGAGTTGGTTTAATTGGCTATGGATTAGAGATAGTAGAAAACATACCGATTGAAATTCATCCTAATCCACATAATGAGAATTACCTGAAAACAAAAAGAGATAAACTTGGACATGAGATATTGGATAATAAGAAGTGAGTAAAAAACTGGAGTTGCTCTGGTCTTATTCTTGTTTCTCTTCCTCTTTCTTCTCTTCTGTTGGAGGTCTTGTTTCTGTATCTGTTGGCTGTGCGGTTACTTTTTTCTTTTTTCTGAATATGTCGCCGATATTATCAAAATCCCTACGGAAAGAAAAGCTACCACCTATTCGTTTTGCAGACTTGCCGGGGCCGCCGCTTACCGTTGTATTCAGGAAGTCTGTATTTTCCCGGTAAAAGAAAGATGCCCTTAAACTTCCGGATGGATTAATAAGCCATTCCAAAGTCACATCAGGCAAAAATTGGATTGTCTGTGCTATATCTGTTTGCTGCCAGGCTGCATCAAAGCCAACACCAGTAGAAATAATGAACCGGTTATTAAAGAATGAACGGCCTATGGAAAAATTCACATTGCTTCCAAGGTTTAATGAAGTACCTCTTGCATCAATCGGGTTACGGTTATAAATAGATGTATTAAGGCTGATATTATACTTTTCATTCTTCAACAGGTTACCTAATATCTTATTGATCTGGTCGCTTATAACATTCAGGAAAATTCCTGAAATCGTATTAATACCAAGGCCTGTGCTATTACTGTTACTATTTACCGCCAGCTCACTTGGGGCAAAGCTGTTGAATACGATGAGGTAAGTAACTTGTGTATTCAGTTCATTGGTGTTTTTCTGCATTTGTTGAATAATAAGTGCCAGTTCCGGATCTGCTACAGCGGCACTTGAGTTGGGGAAGTCTAATGAGAACTGAATAGCTGGTTTAAAAAGCTTGTCGGTCAGCTTAGCCACTACATAAACATCGCCACGGATGGTGGATGCAGAAGAACTGGTTTTTAATAAGGTAATTAATGGTGCATAACTAACCCTTTCTGCAACATACACTGCTTCCAGGTTAATATTGGCATCATACGGATCGCCGTTCCATTCAATATAATTAGGAGCACCTTTTTTCAAGACAAATGGCTTTTTGAAAAAAGACTGGAAGGTGAAAAGATAATCACCTTCTTCAATATCAAATCTTCCCCTCAGTGATAATGGCTCTGAAGAACCCGAACGGATATTCAGGGTGCCGGTACCTTTCCCTTTTATTTCATCACCAGTCAATTCATCCAATATCACTTTCACTGTTACCATCGGGTTGGCAGTAATGTCCACATCATATATAATATTGGTAGCATTTAAATTAAAATCACTGTCACTCATTTCCCGGCCGTATTTTCTTTCCACCAGGAAGTCGGCAATACCTGATTCTCGGCTGTTGTTGGGAGGAATGGTTATGTTGCTGCTATCCGTTTCAGATGCCACAGCGTTAATAGTCATAATCATATTCGATTGCGGACCTGTTAACTGCAATAATCCTGTTCCTTTTACATAGCCATAAAATTGCTGGTTATCCTTATATGTTGTATTAAGAAGTAAGATTGGTTTGTTATTTTCAGCTCTGTTCCTGGCTCCGGTTATTCCTGGTTTTTGAGTAGATATGGTGAGGTCATAAAACATATTTTTAAATGATTCATGTTCTATTCCTCCAGTAAGGTAAATTGGATTTTTGGTTACAGTATCGGTAAGAATAATTCCATTTAGATCTATTTTATTTGAAGTGAGCTCTATATCTGTGTCTTTTATTTTATAAAATACCTGTGTGAAGTTTACTTTAAGTCCAGCATCTTTCAACCTTCCTTTTCCTGTTACTGTCAGATTTTGGAATTCACCTGTAATGTTTACATCACCTGTAAGATAACCTTGCATATCAGTAAATAAATTACCAAGGAACCGTTCTAATATTTTTATCTGGAATTCCCTTGCCTTTAATGCAATGAGGTTATTCTTTGCTTTTTCTTTATCACCCAAATAAATATTAGCATCAAAACCAAGATAGTTTTGCTGATTCAATGTACTTCCATTTATTTTGAGCAGTTTTGTTTTGTTTTCATACGCCACTTTAGTTTTTACTTCTCCAAGGGAATCATTATCCAGTCGTAAAAACTTTGTTTGGATATCATTTGAATAAATATTTATATCTCCTGTTGGATCTTCAACTACGATATTTCCGGAAAGCAAACCTTCCAAACGGTTTTTGGGCAGAAAGAAAGGGGCAAAGTCTCCAAGATTGATCTTTGAAAGTTCAACTTTTACATCGTTCCAATTCCCCTTAGGTGATTTTTCAGTTCTCATTAGTATTTTTTGTTCACCTTCACTTAATACCAGCAATCCGCTTGCAGATGAATTTTTACGGAGAACCAATTCTCCGTTAGGATCAATTGTCCAGGTTTTCCCGTTGATGGTAAATGTAGATGGGTCAAATTCAATTTTTACGCCATCATTATAGGTCAGCACCAGTGCATTCAGGTTTGCCGTATCAACAGTCCGGTTGGCGCCTGATTTTATTTTTACCAAAGATGAATCATCATGTGCATCAATTGAAAATGATACCATTGGTATGTTCAGGCTGTCGTTAATGAAAATATTGTAAGCCTCACCGGTAACATTCAGGTTGTCCGCATTGCCGATGGCATTCACCGTTACTTTATCAAAATTGTATTGTTTGAATTTTAATTGGGGAACAGTGGCAGTAAGATTTACTTCGTTACGGGCAAGATTGAAATTTCCTTTCAAAGTACTATTATTGAAACCTGAGATATCAGGTGAGAACAACTGAAGGTACTCATCTACATAATATGTTTCAATATCAAAACTTATATCCTGGTTCTTTGGAAGTTTTTTAGGCGCTGTCACATAAGCAGGATAATATTTATTAAGCAAGTAAGTAACAGCCAGCGGCAGATCGTTCAGGCTGAAATCGCCGGTGAAAGTTCCAGCAAATTCATTGCTCATCACAGTCAGCCTACGTCCGTTTTCAATATCCACAGAAGAAATGACCAATGAATCAAATGGTAGCCGTTGTCCGTTTCTTGTAATTTCTCCATCAATGATACGGGCATCACCTACAAAATTATCTATGCTGTTGCTGGTAAAATCAAAATTCAGTTTACCCTTAAAAGCCAGACTGTCTTTAGTAAGATTGAGGTTCCTGAAATCAACCTTTCTTACATCTGCAATTAAATTGAAGCGGGGAGTAGGTCCGTTAAAATCAATTACTCCATTTAAAGTGAGGTCTGCATTTTTATCTTGTACAGATGCTACACCTTCAAATAGTTTTTTATCAAGTTTGCCGTTGATGCCGATGTTTTCATACCGGTAACCGTTGTAGTCAATATACTGAACGGTCCCTTCCAGTAATGTGTTCCTGTTTTTGTCACTAAATCCTTTTCCTTTTATCGTTCCTGTCATGGAGATAGCACCAAGGTTTTTATCGCCCAGTAATTGCCCCAGCTGGAAATTTTGAGTGGCGATTTTACCAGAATAGACTGGGTCTTGTCCACGGGGCAATTTCATGTTCAGGTCAGTAGTTAAGGTACCAAGATTAGTTTGGATAGTTCCAAAAGTTACAAAGTCACGGATGAAACCAGTGAAGCTTCCTTTGAAATCAACGTATTGAATTTTACTAAGGTCAGGATTGTTGATCTTCCTTAATGCAGGAATAATTGTGACTGCATCACTATATGTGGTCCTGAATTGATTTGATTTAAAATCTATAAATGTCTGGTTGATGTCTGGCAGTCCTGTAAGTGAAATATCACCATTCAATACCGTGTTGTTGCCTGCACGAACCAGCATATCCCTTCCTATCAAATCATCTATTGGTCCCCTTACTTTTCCCTGTAATGAGATTTCTTTTTTCCAGCTTCCAAGTGCTGGTGCAAAAAAAGCTATATCATCACTGTCCACATAGGAGTCTTCAAATACAGCAGATAATTTTACTTTATGTATAAAATCGCCGAGTTCATCCATGTCGTTATATGACATGGAGAAATAATTTTTTATCGTACTTCGGTTGGTAACGAGATCCATATTGCTGAAAGACATGCCCTGCGGGGTCATTTTTACATCTGCGGAAAGTCCTTTTACTATAAAGCCACTTCTTTCTTTAGCACTTAATTTTAATTTTGAGTATATAGTATCGCCTACAAAACCTGAACTGTTAAAATCAGCATTGATCTCTGTAAATAATATATGCTTTCCATCAAAATAATCAAAAGGAGCCCTGTCTGTTTCCTTATCGGTTTTAAACGTACCGTTAATGATCTTTAACTGTCCGATCTTAAAGATGGTTTTTCCGGTATTCCAGCTTGCAACAAATGTTTCTTCTTCATTTGCTGTATCAGTAATAATTTTTTTAGGTTTTAGCCTTGCATAGTTACGGATAGCAACAACGGGGTCTGTCAGTAATAAAGATTTGATTTCATACTGGTTGCCGGAAAGACTAAGGTTGTGAGCATCCAGCAACATATTACCCACTTTGATATTCATATCCTCGCCTAGCCATGCATCTTTTTTTACAAAAGTTACATTTTTGAACTCTGCAACCTTAAGGTTCAGTTTTATACCTGCTTTCTTTTTTGGCCCTGAGGAAGAGGGTGCTGCAAAATAGTCGAATAGGAATTGCTGCGACCACAATGAATCTTTCCGATTAAATTTTATAAGGGCATTTTCCAGACCAATATATTTGAGTTCAGCTTCTTTCTTAAAAATAAACCAGTCTGTAATGCGTACCTTGATATTGCCGGCATACACTAAAGTGTCTCCTTGCTGGTCCTCGATCAGCACACCTTCCAGGTGCATCCGGTTAAGTAGCGAAAAATCAACTCTTTTGACGCTGATCTTTGTCTGTAATTCTTTGGATAATTTTTTTGTGACTTGTCTGGCTATCCAGTTCTGTCCAAAAGGTGTTTGAATGAAAATATAAACAGCTATAAGCAGGAATAGCAGTGACAGGAAGAACCACTTCAATATTTTTTTAAATCTCCTCAGGCTCAGGTATTTAAGTTGTAAAAGTAGGCAATCGTAGCCTTAGGGCAAATTCAATACCAATATCTAAATGGAAATATAACAGGAAGTTATAAAAAGGAAAAACCTGTCATCAAATTTATTGAAGATGGGTTGTAGAAAATAGGTATAAGAGTAAGTTGAATTTCAAAAAAAGGAATGCTTATCTATTCTCTGTTCCTTGTATCAATAATAATCTTTTTTCTTTCAAAATACTTACCGATAGAAATGCCAAATGCATTGTGCAGCACCTGTGGCCCACCATCAGTATTTATAATATTGGTAAGGCCTAAAGTAACTTGACCGGAAATAACAAAACCACCACCGGTTTCATACCCTAATTGGGTGAGGAAATTGGCTGAGAAATGTCCATAATCAGCAAAACCAAATTTAATATCACGGCTTACCGGTGGGTCGCTTTGCCGGTTAAAAGTTTCCTTACCGAATAGTTGAAAATCAAGGGAGGGCCCCGCTTTTACAAAAAAGTGATTTGGCTTATTACTAAAATCAAGTTGAAGTAAAGCTGCTATTTCAAAATTGTGGAAAGTTGTATTGTTATCTATCGCTGCAGAATCGGGTGGAAATGACGGTCTGTTAAATGCAACTTTATAGCCCTTCATACTATAAAAGGCGGCTGGTGCAAAATAAAGGTTATTCTCGAATGGCACTTTCATCATTCCTCCTAGATGAAATCCAAATTTATAATCGGTCTTTTGCTTACTGTCTCTGATCTTATAATTTGCCGAGGTTGCTTGTGCTCCGCCAAAGATCCCAAACTCCTGGCTATATACCGAAGTGAACAGGAAAAGGGTAATTACGGATGCAAATAGAATTTTCATTTGTTATTGTTTATATCCTCATCATCACATGATTGTGAAAAAAAATCAACTGGTTTTGTAAAGGATTGCACCGCTGTCCGTAACGGAAGAGGCTGGATAAGGGCTCAAAATAGAAATAATATTTCGTGAATTCAAGTGAAGGTAAGACTATGTTTTAAAAAGGTCAGGTGTATTTTTTTGCCGGGTCTTTTGTATCTGCACTATTGTTATAGGTTTGTGACTCACCTTTGGGTATAGAAAGATTTTTCCAGTTGCTGCTTTTTATGATCTTGGCGATATATAAGATCTGCCCGATATGATAGGGATAATGGGCCAGTTGCCGGTTAATAGCATCAACTACGGTAAGCGATTCCTGGCGGATGGTAACGGTTTTCTTCAGGTCTTTTTTCTTTAATGACTCTAAAGCATTAAAAAAGCAAGCCCAGCCTTCTTCCCATAGTTGAAGCAGTTGCTCTTTACTGTATGTTTCTTTTTCAAACTCCTTATCTCTTTGTCTCCATTCTTTTTCGCCATCTTCGGTTAAGAAATTGGTCCAGCGGCTTTTCATATTTCCTGCCATATGCTGGATGATAATGGCAATACTGTTTGAATCATCGTTAGGCTGGTATTCGAAATCCCAGTCATTTAATTGTTCAAATGTTTTATCGCCAAGATCTTTATAATATTTTAACCTGCGGATAGCTGTAGTCAGAAATTCTTTACCTAATGAGCTCATATTCTTACAAGTTTTTTATTTAATAACCTTCTGCAGCATCTTCACCTCGTCTGTCGGCCACAGCTTCAAATTTACCATCCGGCATAACTTTAATGATCTCCGTTCTGCCGATGCTTCCTCTTTCGTTGATGGTGTATCCCATTTTTTGTAAAGCTGCTTTTACACTTTCAGGGAACCCCTTTTCTACATCAATCCTATCGGGTAACCACTGGTGATGAAACTTTGGTTTGTACACAGCATCTTCAGTACTCATATTGAATTCAAGTATGTTGACCAATGTTTGAAAAATCTGTGTGGGGATAGTTGTTCCTCCTGGTGTGCCTACAACTATAAAGGGTTTATTATCTTTTAAAACCAGTGTTGGTGTCATAGAGCTCAGCATTCTTTTACCTGGAATGATCGCATTGGCTTCACCACCCAGGGCTCCATACATATTAGGTATTCCAGGCTTGATGCTGAAATCATCCATTTCATTATTTAAAAAGAAACCGGCGCCTCCAATAACCGTCCGGCTTCCATACGAGCCATTCAGTGTAGTTGTAACTGCGATCATATTTCCGTCCTTATCAATTACACTCAGATGTGTGGTTTCTTCACTTTCAGCATTTAATAAAACCCCGGGTTTTACTTCAGCACTGGGTGTTGCTTTTTCAGGATCATAATTTTTCATTCTTTCCTGCAGATACACATCATTGCATAGCATGTCAACAGGCACTTTATAAAAATCTGCATCCCCCATATATTCTGCACGGTCAGCATAAGCTCTTCTTTCCACTTCCGTCATTAACTGTACTACCTGTACTGAATGAAACCCCATGCTGCTGATATTTCTGTTCTCGATCATCTTCATCATTTGATGAATTAATAAGCCTCCACTGCTGGGCATCGGCATCCCGATAATCTTGTATCCTTTGTAATCAAATATGTGCGGCGTTCTGCTTTTTGCTTTATAATTTTTAAGATCATCCTTTGTAATTATACCATTGCCTCTTTTCATTTCTTCGGTGATCAATCTTGCAGTTTCCCCTTCATAAAATCCGGCAGCGCCATTGTCACGGATCCGTTTTAATGTATTGGCAAGATCTTTTTGAACCAACGTATCGCCTTCTTTCCAGGAGGTAGCTTTTACAAATACTGGCATTACTGTATTATATTTTTTTAATGCATCCTGCAGGTTGTTGAATGATCTTGCTTCTATTGCGGATATTGCAAATCCTTTTTCGGCCAGTTCAATAGCAGGCTGAATCAGCTTCGAAAATGGGAGTTTTGCATATTGATGTGAAGTAAATAAGCCTGAAACAGTTCCGGGAACGCCACCGGCCAAATGCCCGTTCTGGCTTTTATCTGTTCTTGCAGTCCCGTCTTTATCTACATACATATCCCGACTGGCATTTTCGGGTGCCTTTTCACGGTAGTCAATGGAAATTAATTCTCCGTTACTCAATCTGCCAACTAAAAATCCGCCACCACCAATGTTGCCAGCATTGGGATAAACAACGGCTAAAGCCAGTTGTGTGGCAATGGCAGCATCTACAGCATTGCCACCCATTTTTAAAACGGCAATGCCGATCTTGCTTGCCAGCGGATGTGCAGAAACGACTGCGCCATTTTCTACTATTACTTTTTTGGCAGATGAGTATTGATAAGGGTTGATATCGCCTAAAGAAGATTTATTTTTTTGTGTTTGTGCGCAGGAGGCTAAGAGAACAAAAATGAATGAAACAACAACATTTTTTTTCATCAATGCGATTTTTTAGGATGATTAAAACTACTGAATTCGATGCATTTACCGTACAACAAAAAACAATATAAAATCAGGCATCCTTTATTATCTTGCCATCATAATAAAACATTATGGTTCGTAAATTTTCGCTGTTAATTGCTTTTTATGTTGCTTGGTTTTCTTTGAATGCACAAGTAAAATCGCCAGACGATTTCCTGGGATATAAGATCGGTAGCCGGTATACACCGCATCATAAAGTGGTAAGTTATTTTCAGCATGTAGCCATGAATGCAACGGCAATGGTGAAAATTATGCCTTATGGTGAAACAAATGAAAGACGTCCATTGCTATTGGCTTTTATTTCATCTTCAGAAAATATGAAGAACCTTGAGCATATACGGATGAATAATCTAAGGCTGGCCAATTTAGCAAGGGATAAAACTGCACCTATTGAAGAAAACGCCCCGGCAATTGTGTGGCTGAGTTATAATGTACATGGTAATGAAACTTCAAGCTCCGAGGCAGCAATGATGACTATCTGGGCATTGGTTGATCCTTCCAATAACAAAACAAAGGAGTGGTTGAAGAATACAGTGGTGGTGATTGATCCCTGCATTAATCCCGATGGAAGGGACAGGTATGTAAACTGGTTTAATTCTGTAGTTGGTAAAAATGCAAATCCGCAACTGATCTCCCGGGAACACCGTGAACCATGGCCGGGTGGCAGAACAAACCATTATAATTTTGATCTGAACCGTGACTGGGCATGGCAAACACAAATTGAAACTCAGCGAAGGATCGAAGTATATAATGAATGGATGCCGCAGATACATGTAGATTATCATGAACAAGGCATAAACGAACCCTACTATTTTGCACCGGCCGTGCAACCTTATCATGATGTGATCACCAAATGGCAAACCGATTTTCAAACAACGATTGGAAAAAATCATGCAAAGTATTTTGATGCGAAGGGCTGGTTATATTTTACTAAAGAGGTTTTTGATTTGTATTATCCATCATATGGCGATACTTATCCAACATATAATGGCGCAATAGGGATGACATATGAGCAGGGTGGTGGGCCTGCAGGTGGGGCAGCAGCTATCAATGATGAAGGAGATACATTAACACTCTTTGACCGGATGAATCACCATTACACAACTTCATTAAGTACGATTGAGATTTCTTCCATCAATGCCGGAAAACTGATAAAAGAATTTCGTAAATATTTTAATGAAGCAGTTTCAACAGGTGTAGGTGAATACAAATCATACATCATCAGGAATAATCCAAAGGATAAAGAAAGGATTGAAGCATTGCTCGAACTTTTGAATAAGAACGGGATTCAATACGGGAATGGTTCAGGTTCTGGGAAAGGATATAATTATAATACGGGAAGGGAAGAAGCATTTTCATTTAGCAATGACGTTGTAATTAATGCCATACAGCCAAAATCGGCTTTGGTTAAAGTTTTATTTGAGCCCAAAAGCAAACTTGTTGATTCTGCTACCTATGATATTACAGCCTGGTCGTTACCATACGCCTATGGAGTGGAAGCATTTGCCAGCAAGGATAAAATAAACAGCAGCGGAAATATTAATGCAAAGGCAATTGTTAATCCTGAAACTACTTATGGATATGTGATTCCATGGAATGGTATTAAAACTGCAAAAACAACCGGGCAGTTGCTGCAAAAAGGAATTCTATAAAGATATTCGGAACATTCATTTGAAGTGAACGGAAATAAGTTTGAAGCTGGGTCTGTTATAATTTTAAAAACAGGCAATGGTTCTTTTGGCAATGATCTGTGGAAGGAAACGAAAAAGATCGCTGATGCAAATGCAGTTCAGTTATATGCTGTCAGCACAGGTTTTGTAGATAAGGGTTTTGATTTTGGAAGCGATAAAGTGCATCCATTCAAAGCCCCCAAAGTGGCGTTATTGACAGGAGAGGGCACTAATGCAAATGCAGCAGGAGAGATATGGCATTTCTTTGAACAGCAGATTGACTATCCGCTTACATTGATAAACCTTACAGATGTAGGAAGAATAAACTGGAATGAGATTGATGTGTTGATCATGCCGGATGGTAATTATCGTTTTCTGAGTGATAAGGATGCAACTGAGAAATTTAAAACCTGGATCAGCAGTGGCGGAAAAGTGATTGCTCTGGAACGGGCCGTAGAGGCTTTGGTAAAAGCTGAATTCGGAATTAAATTAAAAAAGGAAGAAGACAAAAAAGATGACAAGAATGAAAAAGTTACGTATGATGTGTTGAAGAAATATGAAGACAGGGAAAGGGATTTTATTCCAAACATTACACCGGGTTCTATTTATAAAGTAGAAATTGATAATACGCATCCATTGGCTTTTGGCTATCCGAAATATTATTATACACTGAAGATGGATGATAAAGTGTATGAATTTATCAAAGACGGCTGGAATGTAGGTGTCATTAAAAAAGATAACCAGGTGGCAGGGTTTGTTGGGTCAAAGTTGAAAAATAAGTTGCAAGACGGATTAATATTTGGAGTAGAGCAAATCGGAAGAGGTTCTGTTACATATTTAACCGATAATATCATGTTCCGTAATTTCTGGGAGAATGGTAAGCTTATGTTATGTAATGCCGTTTTCTTTGTCGGGCAATAACTTTCAATTAAATATTTATTCATAGGCCTGTTGTTAAAACAGGCCTTTTTTATGTGAATGGTTCAGGCTGCTTTTTCAACAAACAGTATATTCGCTGAATAAACAGTACTGATGAAGAAATTTTTACTGCTCACCGTTGTTCTTATTCTTTCTTTTTCCGGAATTATCAATGCACAGGCACCACAAAGCTGGTCATCGGCTGACATGTATCTTGCTATCCGTAAATTAAATGTACTCGGTTCGGTTCTCTATGTAGCAGCACACCCTGATGATGAGAATACAAGGCTTATCGCCTATCTGTCAAAAGACAAATTGTATCGCACAGGTTATTTATCCATGACAAGAGGGGATGGAGGACAAAATCTTATTGGTGATGAACAAGGCATTGACTTGGGGTTGATACGAACACAGGAACTATTGGCAGCAAGAAGAACGGATGGTGGTGAACAATTCTTTACAAGGGCATATGATTTTGGTTACTCAAAAACACCGGAGGAAACATTTGATAAATGGAATAAAGAAAAAATATTGAGTGATGTGGTTTGGGTAATCAGGAAATTTCAGCCTGATGTAATAGTGGCGAGATTTCCAACTACCGGAGAAGGTGGACATGGTCATCATACTGCATCTGGTATTCTTGCAAATGAAGCATACGAAGCCGCTGCAGATCCCAAACGATTTCCTGAACAGTTGAAATATGTTTCCGTATGGCAGGTTAAAAGAGTGCTTTGGAACACTTTCAATTTTGGCGGCAACAATACAACACGGGATGACCAGTTAAAGATTGATGTAGGAGGATATAATCCATTGCTTGGAAAAAGTTATGGCGAGATAGCCGCTGAAAGCAGAAGTCAGCACAAGAGCCAGGGGTTTGGAGTGCCTGCGTCGAGAGGTGAGCAATTAGAATATTTCAAAGCCACAAGAGGTAGTCAACCTTCCAGTGAATTACTTGAAGAAGTGAATCAAACATGGAGTAGAGTGCCGGGTGGAGAAGTCATTGAAAAAATGATAAATGAAATAACGGCTTCATTTGATCTGCTGCATCCTGAGAAATCAGTCGAAGGATTGGTGAAATTATACAAAGCAATGAGTAGCCTTCCAACTGGAAACTGGAGAGATCAGAAATTAAAAGAAGTGGAAGTATTGATAGCTCAATGCAGTGGCTTATTCCTTGATGTTACGGCTTCAGATCAGTTTGCAGTACAAACAGATTCCATTAAAATGAACTTTTCATTTAATAATCGATTAGGAACAGATGCCATACTTCAGAGAGTAGTAGTTGATGATTTTGATTCTACATTTTACAAAAAATTAGAAGCAAACAAGAATTTCAACTTTTCAAAAACATTATATGTTCCTGCAGATAAACCGCTGACTCAACCGTATTGGCTGGCTAATAAAAAAGAAGAAGGATATTTTAATGTACATGACCAATTATTGATCGGGCAGCCGGATGTGAGCCCATCTTTTACAGCTACTGTTGCTATAAGAATATTTGGAGAACCATTTAATTTTTCAATATCGGCAAAATATAAATTCACCGATCCTGTAAGAGGAGAACTCTATGAGCCACTGGTGGTCATTCCTTCAATGTTGCTAAAAAGTGAACCGGCATTGCGTATTGTGATCAATAAAGACGAAAAATTAGAAGGCACAATACAGGTCCAGGTTAAAAAGAAAAATATCGTTGCTACACCACATACAGATTATTTTCTGAGGTATAACAAGCCGGACCCGGCTGTAAAATTCAATATAGGTTCCGTTGGAATGACTGCCAAAAATCAATCTTTGACTGTAGGATATGAGATAAAATCAGATACTTCGACATCTTTTCGTTTTCTGGCCAAGGATAACAACATGGATTATTACAGCTCAAGTGAGTTGAAAGAAATTAAGTATGATCACATACCCTATATCAATTACCTGGTAACTCCAGAGGTTGAATTCAAAAAAATTGATGTAAAAACTTATAACAAAAAGATAGGGTATATAGTAGGTGCTGGTGATAAGGTGCCGGAAGCCCTGGAACAAATTGGATATGAAGTAACCATGCTGACTGATAAGGAGCTTTCAAAGAACAACCTGGAAAAGTTTGATGCTATCATCACTGGTGTAAGGGCTTATAATACGAATGACTGGATGGGTAAGTATTATAATAAATTGATGAGATATGTGAACGATGGTGGCAACCTGATCGTTCAGTATAATACCAGTAATTTTATTAGTTCCGTCAGTTCAAAGATCGGACCTTATAAATTTGATATATCAAGAACTAGAGTAACTGATGAAAATGCTGCTGTAACTTTTTTAAAACCCGAACATCCTGTTCTTAATTTCCCCAACAAAATAACGTCTGATGATTTCCGGGGATGGATACAGGAGCGAAGTATTTACCATGCTTCCAACTGGGATAAAGAAAAATTTGAGACTATCTTTTCCATGGGAGACCCCGGTGAAAAAGCTGATGAAGGAAGTTTGATCATTGCAAAGCATGGCAAAGGATTTTTTTCTTATACCGGTATTGTATTCTTTAGGGAACTGCCGGCAGGTGTTCCCGGAGCATACAGATTATTGGCAAACCTGATCGCTTTGAACAAGAAAAAAGGATTTTAATGGAAAAGAAGCCAGATGTAAGAAGAGGAGAAATGACGTTCATCTTTGCAATTGTGTTGGGATTAGTGATTGGTATATTAATAAAAAAAGTCCGCATAGGAATTCTGATCGGACTTATTTTAGGAATTATAATTGTATTCACCGGCTGGCTGCGAACACCCCGCCGATAAAATATGCAGGAAGCAGATAACGATAAGGCGCCATTCTTTAAAAGCTGGACCGGCTGGTACAGCTTTGTGATCATTTTCCTGATCATCCTGATCATTTTATTTTCATTGTTTACCAAAAGATTTGCATGAGCCAGTTAGATTGGATAGTATTGGTTGGCACATTGCTTTGTATTATTACATACGGCTTGTACAAAAGCCGCACTTCCCGCAATCTCGATGGTTACTTTTTATCAAACAGAAGCCTACCATGGGGATTAGTATTGTTAAGCATCATGGGCACTCAGGCAAGTGCCATAACTTTTCTTTCCGCACCGGGACAGGCTTATACAGACGGAATGCGGTTTGTGCAATATTATTTTGGTCTGCCTTTGGCAATGGTCGTCATCTGTATCTTTTTCGTTCCAATTTTTAGCCGGCTGAAAGTGTATACAGCTTATGAATATTTAGAGAACCGGTTTGACAGTAAAACAAGAACATTTACTTCGTTTTTATTTTTATTGCAAAGAGGATTATCAACCGGTATCAGTGTATTTGCACCTTCTATTATTCTTTCTTCATTGTTTGGGTGGAATATTTATTATACCAATATCCTGATGGGTGGTTTATTGATCATCTATACTATGAGTGGTGGAGCAAAAGCAGTGGCGTATACTCAGCAATTGCAACTTATCATCATTTTTACGGGTATGTTCCTTGCTGCTTATATGGTGGTGAATATGCTTCCAAAAAATGTAAGCTTTACCGATGCACTGGAAGTAAGTGGCAAGATGGGGAAGCTGAATGTGATCACAACCGGGTTTGAAAATGGAAAATTTAACTGGAGCGACCAGTATAATTTGTTTAGCGGATTGATTGGTGGTTTTTTCCTTGCACTTTCATATTTTGGTACAGACCAATCTCAGGTAGGGAGATATCTTACAGCCAGCTCATTGAAGCAGTCCCGTATGGGTTTACTGATGAACGGGTTTGTGAAAGTGCCCATGCAGTTTGCTATTTTGCTTATCGGTGCGTTGGTCTTTACTTTTTACCAGTTCAACAAAGCTCCCATCTTTTTTAATGATGTGCAGGTTAAAAAACTGGAGCAATCTGCTGTTTATAAAGATTCCTTTGCCCTTGTTCAGCAACAATATGATGCCATTGCTGTGCAAAAACAAAAAGCAATTGTTGATTATTCAGCAGCATCTGATATTAATAATAAGGAAGAAGAGAAAAAAGCACTGGCAACTCTGGAAGGCTTGCAAAAAAATTCAGACAGCTTAAGATCAGCAGTGAAAGGCTGGTTGAAAACAAAAGAAGTAGGAGGGGATAATAATGACACAAACTATATCTTTTTAAGATTTGTTGTAGATAACTTGCCCATAGGTCTTGTGGGTTTACTTATTGCCATTATATTTTTAGCGTCATGGGGTAGTATTGCAGCAGCAATTAATTCGCTGGCCTCCTGCACTATGGTTGACTTTCATCGCCGATATACAAAAAGAACTGAAACCGCAGAACAGGAATATAAGCTATCGAAATGGTATACACTGGCATGGGGTATCTTTTGTATCATCGTTGCCATGTTTACTTATAACATTGGCAACAGTTTGATCGAAGCGGTAAATGTATTAGGGTCGTTATTCTATGGTGTGATACTCGGTGTTTTTCTTGTAGCTTTCTTCTTTAAAAAGATCAGGAACGGTCATGTTGTTTTCTGGGGTGCTTTGTTAGCAGAAGTCTTAGTATTAACTGTTTTTATTTTGACTAAAGCAGGTGTTTTCAAGATGGGCTTTCTATGGCTGAATCCTATCGGTGCATTTGGGGTGATCGGGTTCTCATTGTTACTTAATAATATGATCGGCAAAAAAGAAAGCCCTGCTCAATGAGCAAGGCTTTTGTGAATTGATTCCTCGAAAGTTATTTCTTCAGTTCAGCTAATAATTTTTCATTCAGCTTTACATAATCATCATTCTTGGCAGTAGTAGCCAGTTCTTTTGATTTTTCTGCGGCTGCTTTAGCCTCATCTTTCTTACCCAGCTTGGCAAGGCAATTAGCTCTTTGGTGATGTATCCAGAATGCTGTAGGTTGTGCTTCTACAGCCTTATCAAACCATACCAACGCCTGGTTCAGGTCTTTACCATTATCAAGATAATACATAGCAGCACCAAAATAAGGACGGTTGTCTTTATTCATCAGCTGATCTATCTGCGCCATAACTTTTTTCTCTACATCAGCAGAAATAGGAATAGCAACCGCTGTTTTATCCCACATCAGATGTAATTCACATGAATTCGGTTTCATGTTAGCAAACTGCATGGTAAAAGTTTCCACAGAATTATCCATTTTAGCTGGTGAAACCATAATTCTTGCTACATCCATATCCATTTTATAGGCAATAGGGCTGGTAACATCTAATTGCTTACTAATGATAATAGTCCATTCTTTCTTTTCAGGAATGGTCAGCAATCCATATTTTCCGGCTGGTACTTTTTTGTCTCCAACCATAACATCTTCGCCAAATGTAATAGTGGTTGCCTGGTTTGCACCAGTACGCCAAACTTTTCCAAATGGCACCAGATCTCCATAAATATCCCTTCCCTTCATTCCGGGGCGAGAATATGAAACTTCAATTGACGAAAGAGCAAAATCCTGTTTAATTGTTTGCGTTGGACTTGGAGCTGGAGTTTTCAATTGTGCATCAGCCAAAATAAATCCGCAAACAGCAATCGTTGTAAAAAGGAACTTTTTCATTTGTATACTATTTTAGTGTTTAGTAATTGCTTCTTTGTATCAGTCATTTAGTGTATGACTTTATTATATAAGCATTTTAAGAATGGCAAAGGTAAGAGAATCCTGCACAAGGGGATCATGACAGTTACAGGATGAAGAATTACGTTATGAGTGGCAAAAGGAGGATCAGAATGTGATGGTAACGGTTGTACGGCCGTTTTTTGCATTCCGTTTCCATTTCGGGCCATCTTTTACCAGGCGGATGGCTTCTTTATCACATTTAGAACAAAGTGATTTTTCTACTTTGAAATTTACTGGTTCTCCATTTTTATTTACCTCAAAAGATAGCTGAACTTCACCGCTATGTGCCGGTTTTGATTTAAACTCCTCCGGAATTTGCAAATTATTTACTAGATAGTTGTCATAATTGCTCCATCCATCTGCAGGTTCTGGTTCTTCCAGTTTCATTGTATTGCCAGCCCGGGCTTCTAAATTTGGTTTCTTATTACTTACAACTACTTCAGATAAACTCCTCGTGTCATCCTGCATCACTACATTATTGGAAGCAACTGAATTTCGGAGTTGTACATTATTATTTTCAAAACCAATGGAACGTATCTGTACATTTAAAACCGAATCAGGATACGTAAGATTGAAATATCCTCTTGCATCGGTGTAAGTTCCGGTATTCTCGTCGAGGTTGGTAACATTAGCAAAAGGTACGCCGGTATTATTCTGATCAACCACACGTCCGCGGAAAGTATTAATGGCCTGGTTGCGATAATTCTGCTCATCCATTTTTTTACTGGCAATAGCCCGGCTTACTTTTACTTCTTCTGCATTTTGTTTTTCAGCAGTCTTGTCTTTTGAAGCAACTATAACCGTTTCTTGCCTGTTAGCACCTTCTGTTTTTATATTATTATCCACTTTAGCAACAGCTTTTTTATCGGCATCTTTTCTGCCGCCTTCTTTATCATCATTGGATAATGCAGGACTTGAAGGTGTAACGGTTGCCGGAGCAGCAGTGTTATTATCTGTTGTAACAGCATAGTTGTCTTTTTCCGAACCTTTCACTTTGCCTGTCGTTCCACCTGGTCCGGTTAAGCCTTTTTCTGTTGTTTTTACCTCGTTATTTGTTTCATCTGCTGTTTTGATCTCAGCGGGTTTTGCTGCAGGATTGTTTGTTATTTGCCCAATGGTGTCATTTATTTTATTTTCCTCTTTGGTTATGGGTTCTGTCTTTGCAATCTCACCTGATTTTCTATTAAAACCAAATTGATAAACTGCAAAAGCTGCACCTGCCACGAAAACCAGCATGGCAGCCACTTTTAGTAAATTGAAATTTCTCTTTCGGTCAGTATTTAGTGGAATTATTTTAGCCCCTTCTGTTCTTTCTGTCAACCTGTTTCTCAGGTCGGCCATATCAGCAGCAACATTTACACCGGCATTAGCATATCCTTCCAGGGCATCTGCCAGAAAAGGATCATCCATTGCCGCTTTTTCCAGGTCATGCATTTCTTTAGGGGAAAGCTGTCCCTTATGATATTTTTCAATATCAGCGGCGGTAAAATTATTTATGTTGTTATCTGTTGACATTATTATTTAAACAAAATTATTAAACCTCTGCTTCTTTTTTCTCCATACATAGTTTCAGGTTCCTTCTCCCGTTTTGTATAAAACTTCGTACCTGGTTCCATTCCTGCCCGGTTATTTCCACTATTTCATTATAGCATTTCCCTTCCAGGTAGAAAAGTTTTACGGCTTCCCGTTGCTCGTTTGTCAAAGTGCCAAGGCAGTATTCCAGTTTCTTGAAATTCTCCTCTTTTTCCAGCACACCATTCAGATGCACATTGTCTTCTGATTGCACAAGCTCATATTTAAACTCAACGGTTTTCATATTTCTGGGTGTCCGCAGTTGCATCAGGCAGTGGTTCTTGGCCACCTGGTGCAGCCAGGGTTTAAAGTTCTCCACATCATGCTTTTTCAATTTTGATACCAGTTCTTCAAAGATCTGCATCACACTGTCTTTGGCAGTTTCCGGTTCCTTATAATATTTCAGGCAAACACCATAAATCAGTTCCATATACCGCTGGTATAATTCACCGAGTACGGCCATATCACCTGTTTCTTTATACAGGGCTACCAGTTCCTTATCGGTTAGTGTGGAGTGAGTTATGTTCTTTATAAAAGTCAACGGTTAAAATTACAGAATTAAATTTTATGTAGCCAGCTTTAGTGCATATGGCAACGTCCCTTGCGTCGCACTCTTCATCATTCAGATCATTGGTCAGCAAAAAATCCATCATTATAGATGCTCCCACAAATCAGAAATTCATTTATCGTATTTCTACAAAAATTAAAGTGGAGAGGTCTTATGCAATCCCTCTAATACCCGCATCTGGGTATGTAAATACTATTTTATGAAAAGGATATTATTATTGGTTATGCCGGTGATTTTGATCATGCTGGCATTCCGTCCAGTTAATTCACACACAGTTTCCGGAACTGTTACAGACGAAAATGGTAACCCTCTTTCAAATGTGACTGTTACATATAAAGGATCTACACAGGGAACTACGACCGATGCCTCTGGTAAATACAGAATTACTATTGGCTCTGGCAAGGGGACGTTGATATTTTCTTCAATAGGGTTTAAAACACAGGAGCATAAAGTAAATGGTAAAAATATTTTTGATGTTGTATTGAAAGCTGATAATGTAGTTATGCAAGAAGTTGTGGTAATTGGTTATGGTACCACTGAAAAAAAGATGATTACGGGCAGTGTAAGAGGTGTTAATAGCCCTGCACTTGGGTCTATCCCGGGTATTCAAATACAAAGCGATAGCCGAAGTTTTTATGATAATTATAATGATGAAACAAAAATTGACTTTAACAGGGAAGGCTATGATAAGATAACAGAGAATCAGTTTCTGAAAGTAAAAGACAATCCGCTTTCAACTTTTTCTATTGATGTAGATGCAGCATCATATAGTAATATCCGCCGTTT
>CAYVSH010000025.1:0-27420 GCA_964453625.1 uncultured Chitinophaga sp. | reverse complement strand
GGGAAACCAATTGCATTTGGATCTGGCACCCAGTTACCAGCAGCATCCATAGTTTTAATCGGAGAATAACGAGGAGAATATTTATTTAAGGTTCTGTAAGTTCCTCTTATACCAATTTTAGTACCTGGCATCATAAACCAATCAGGTTTACCAATTTCTGTAGAGATGTCAGCAATTAACTGCAATGGAAAAGTAAGGTTGAAATCACGATGGTAGTCAAATGGTCCCCAATCATTAAATTTTCCGATTGTTATAAGTTTTGTTTTCTTATATATTGTTCTTATATCAAATCCATATCGGTTAATTGTTCTGGTATCATTTCCATTTGCCTGTCCGTTACCAGCATAGAGATTTGCAATAAAACCAAGGTTAGAGTTTATTCTTGAAACTATTCTTGTATTAGCCTCCCATAAATCTTGTGCCGGTGCAGAACCCGGAAATGCAAAAAGATTTCTATTTGCCAGTATACCTATTGCAGCGTCTTGTATAGTTGGTAAATGGCGATATACAAAGTCTGCACTTATTGCAAACTTTGCATCTTCTGCACGGTCATTATCCCATTCGTACATCCATGTAGCAGGAGTAGGGTCGTAAGTAAGTAATAATTCACCGCCAATGGTTTCTCTGTTGCTACGAACGGAGAATGGGTCATCCAGAATATTCCTGGGTCTGCCAGGTGCTAATACATCAGAAGGAATTGGCCCTTCTATAGGTTTCTGATATAAAAAGTTTGGAGCAATTTGAACTTTACCAACATTTACTGTAAATCCACTTAATACATTATACATGTTACCGCTTCCTGCATCTTTTAATCTCCAGCCTGTAAAAGTTCTTGTTTGATCGAAACCACCGTTTGCTACTAACCCCATATAAGATGCAAGTCCATACCATTGAACAATGCCTTTTACGTATGTAAGCTTAATCTTACCTCCAAAATTATCTTCGGTTTTAATTACATCCTTGTAAACCTTACCTTCTCTCATTAATTGAAATTCCCGCCCATTCAACGGTTGGCCAGCCCAAAGACCGCCAATATCAAATCCGAAGTTTTGAAACTTTCTTGAAACTGCAAGTGCTGCTTTTCTTGTTTTTGGTTGTGGTACAGCAATTGAACTATTCAATCCGCTTCTTTGTGTAAGGTCTTCATGAAACATTGCTGTTATATCAAACTTTGCAACTTTGCGGCTGTATTTTGCAAGAATTGCCGGGTTGGCACCCCACCAGAGTTCAGGACCGAAAGCCAGTTTCAATCCTTTAATGGCTTTTTTCCCTTCTAATTCAAATCCAAATGGAGCCTCGCCATTATAAATATCTATGTTAGGTCCGTAATTAGCTTCGGGATAAAGGCCAAAAAAATCACCTTCATAACCCCAATGATAATGACCAGTACGGTAAAATCCGGTTAGCTTAAACATTTTTGCATCCCAATTATAACTTGCCCTGTATAATTGAATGCGGTTATTAGAATTTATTTGCTGCGGACCATCAGGTGTATTAACAGTTATTCTTCTGCCACGATTTTCATAGAACACTTCATCGATAGGATTTTCTGCTACATTACCCAATACATTAAATTGTACGTTTGCCATCATATTAGGTGCTGGTTTTGCTGTAATACCAACGTTAAACGATTGCATGTGGTCAAATCCTAAACGGTTAGGATAAGTATTTGGGGCTACAGGTTCGTTTTGTTTAGGTGTAGATATTAAACTACCGCCTGTATTGTAAGTAACAAAGTTTGCCTGTAAATCACTCAGGTATACTTTTCCTTTTTCTTCGCTTTGTAATGCTGCTTTATCGCCTCTTGCCCGAAGTACAGCATCTGCGAGTTGTATATTTTCAAAATAATTAATCTGAGTTCTTGCTTCATTATTATAGGGATTAAACCGATGAACATCTTTTAACGCATAATAAGCTGCCCTTGGGTACAATTCATAAGTACCTCTTTCGTTGGTCTTACCTTTTGCACAGATACCAAACCATTCTTCATTCATATTATTTTCTCCAGGTACATAATCATTCAGGTAGCCTCCGTTAGACCATGATGCGGTAGCATCATGTTCATCCAGATTTGTAGTTTGACCTGTTTTCCACCAGCCATCACTAAACTGAAAAGTAAATCCTCCCAGGCTATTTCCATTTTTTCCCATTCCGGCTGCATTCGCATAAATTTCTTTCCAATTACTAACCAATACTTTTGCCTGGTATTCCTGATCTTCCTGGTTGGCCTGTGTATTAAAAGCATCAGACCCAAATTCAGTTAAGAGAACAGGCTTGTTGAACTCTTTCTTTACACGGTCATATAAATCTGTAAAAGTCATACCACGGTATGTATTGATACCCAGTATATCTATATCGGTACATTCTTTTGAAATGATATCAAGAAATAACAAATCTCCATTGCAGATAGCCATTGGGTGTGATCCATCAATGGCTTTCATTTCTTTTACAGCATCATTAAAAAGCTTATATAAGTAATAGGCATCTTTAGTTGATTTTCGATCTTCCAATGGAATATTCTCTGTTTCAGCACCACGCCAAAAAAGGCCATAGTTATTTTCATTACCTAAAAGGAAAAGTAAAACACCAGGCGTGTTTTTATACTGACTTACCATATCCTTTACTTCTTTCAGTAACAAATCTTTTACTAATGGATTGGAATAATCAGTGTTAGGCTCCCACTTACCTTTCAAGGTTAGTCCATATCTGCCAAAGGAGTGATTAAGCATCGTGTATATGCCATAATTCTCATATATATATTTAATCCACTTTTGTGGCACTCCGGTATATTGCCGGATGCTGTTCACTCCCATGTTTTTCAGCATAGCCATTTCAATATCCAATGCTGCTTTAATAACATCGTCTGGCTGTTTCCATAAACTGTAATTGAAATTTGTACCAATAGGAAAGTAATCCCAGTTCATACCGTTTACGAAAAAGTCTTTTCCATTTACGGATAATTTCATTCCATCAGCATCTGCTTTAACGTAAACTCTGTTCTCCTGAGCAGATAAAATATTCGCTGACAGAAACAGTGCAAAAACCCAAACAAATTTTCTCATAAAATGTGTATTTATTTTTCAAGCAATAGTTAACCAGTAATTTTCATGATAGTTATTCATCGGATCTTACCAGAACTTTTGTAACTTTTATAAAAAAGCGACTCAGTTACTTTGGTATTGTATGTCGGATAAGATTTAGAAATATTTTACATAGGGTATGTAAGGCTGAACATCAACTTTCAATTTATTTATACTATTTGCTTCTACCGCTTTTTGTTAAACTCTATTGAATAAAAGCAAACAAACCTGTCTACAATAAATAATTTGATGGAAGTAATTTCCGATATGATTAAGTATGCAGGCAAGCATTTTTATTAAATGAATTAAAGGAAGATATTAAATTCATTGCGTCATCTTGACACAAAGTAATTATATTTAAAATACTACCCAAAAAAAGTTTAACATCTTAGAAACTGAATAATTTAGATTCGCAATTGAATATGATAAAGAATGAGTCTATACTAGGGCTATTAAGTGTCGGCGAAGAAAATTTAATTCCTTCATTATCAGTTGACTGTGTAATTTTTGGTTTTCATGATAACCAACTAAAGGTTCTTCTGCTCAAACATCGTCATCGTGATATGTGGGCCCTACCCGGTGGCTTTATAGGTAAACAAGAAGCTCCTGATGCTGCAGCATACCGTGTTTTGAAAGACAGAACCGGTTTAAATGAAATTTTTCTTCAACAATTTCATGTTTTTGGAGATCCAGAACGTACCGATAAAGAATTTCACCTTTCAGATTTTAAAAAAGATGGGATAAAGGTGGATGAAAACCACTGGATACTGCAAAGGTTTGTAACTATTGGTTATTATGCATTGGTAGAATTCTCCAAAGTTAATCCAACACCTGTAAGTAATGCTGAAGAATGTGCATGGTGGGATATCTCAAACTTGCCAACATTAATACTTGACCATAACAAAATTCTGGATAAGGCACTTACAACTTTACGATTTCAATTAAATTTTCAACCGATAGGTTATAACCTGCTGGCAGAAAAATTTACAATGCCTGAATTGCAAAAGCTGTACGAAACTTTACTTGATAAAAAACTGGACAGGAGAAATTTTCAACGTAAAATGATAAGCTTTGGTATCCTTAGGAGACTGAATGAGACAAGGAAAGGTGTGGCACATAAATCCCCCTACCTTTATTCATTTAATTTGAAAAAATACAATGACGCACTGCATGAAGGGTTAAATGCAGGTTGGTAAAAAACCTGATTTCAAGAGTCAGTCTTGATTTATTCTGTATGTATTTTATCAAACTGATCTTATTCTTGTTTTCTTTTCTTATTTGCTTTTCTCTTTGATCTTCCTTTTTCTAGTAACCAGCAATTGAGTTTTCCTGATCCTCAATCTCCGTTGTGCATTTTCTACAGCTTTCAAAATAGCATCTTCAAAAATTGCTGAACTGGCTTTCACATATTCATCTTTTCCCGGAATAGCAATTATGATGCTGCACTTGATCATTTCTTTTGTTTTACTATTATCCTTCTCAATGGTTACTTCTGCTGTGATGATCTGCTGATGAAGTTTTTCCAATTTAGAAACCTTACTGATGATGAACTCTTTCAGGCTGCTGCTTGGTTTAAAATCTGGTATTTGAATAATTATTTTCATGATCGTCTTTTTACAAATTTCAGAAATCTTTAGCTATGGCTAATAATAAGCTATTTTCCTGACATAGGCTATATTTGCAGTCCTCCGGAAATTAAGGAGGAAAAAATTCTGAACATGAAGTTTTATAATCTTCTTATTAAATACAGACCCTGGATCGGTATTGTGCTAATTGCATTAGGCGTTTATGTAAATTATTCCGCCGGGTTCTGGCCTGCCTTTCCACTTTATTTAGTTGGTTTGATATTAATTGCCGGGCATATTTTCTTCGGGCCGCTTCGGCTGATACAGGAATACATGGAAAGCGGTGATATGGATGGTGCTGAAAAGGTTTTGAAATCTATCAAGTTTCCCAATCTGCTGTACAAACCAATTCGTTCAGTTTATTACACACTACAGGGCAATATTGCCATGATGAAACAAGACTTTACTGGTGCAGAAAAAAGTATGAAGAAAGGACTTGACCTTGGCATGCCAATGAAAGAAGCAGAAGGTGCAAGCATGCTACAAATGGGAATGCTGATGATGCAAAAGAATGACCTGAAGCAAGCAGAAAGTTATATAAGGGGAGCCATCAGAAAAGGATTGCCCGATAAAGAGAACCAGGCCGCCGCTTACCTGCAGATGTGCAGCCTGATGATGAATAAAAGAGAGTTCAGGGCTGCAAAAGATTTTTTCAGAAAAGCCAAAGCTTTAAAGCCAACTACTTCACAGATCGTTGACCAGATAAAACAGATCGAGAAATATATTTCGAGAATGCCGGGATAAAACATTCAAATAAAAGGCTGAAAGTTCAGCCTTTTATTTTTCCATCCATTTCCCAAAGATCTCTTCCACCTTTCTATACCTGAAATCAAAAATTGATTGAAGCTTTTTTTCTACAAATAACGTATTGGCAATTTTCCCAATAAACCACATCGGATTTTTATAATGGATTATATCCGTCATTTCAACACCACCCGGAATTTCTTTAAAATGATGCTGATGATGCCAAAGCTTATACGGCCCGAAACGTTGTTCATCTATAAAGTACTCTTTGTCTTTCACCTGTGTTATTTCTGTCATCCAGTAAACTGGTATACCAGCTAAAGGCTTTACAGTATATTCAATAATTTGCCCGGCATACATTTTTTCGCCGTGGTGTTGGGATATTATTTTAAAACCCATATTCTCAGGTGTTATCGCTTGCAGATTTGCCGGATTCGAAAAAAAATTCCATGCTTCTTCAACCGAAACAGGTATTTTCTGAACTGTTTTAATGGAATGTGCTCCCATGCAGATTATTGATTTAAATTCGTTTGAATAACCATTTTAAAAAGGAAAAGTTCGGTTGGTCATGTCAATTAACAAAGAAAAACTAGAACAACAATTCAAAGAAGAATATGAAAAGCTGAATAAACAGCAACGCCTTGCTGTTGACAACATTGAAGGGCCTGTAATGGTTATAGCCGGTCCTGGAACCGGTAAAACACAAATACTGGCCAGCCGAATTGCTAAGATCTTATTGGAAGGTGTGGGAGAAGCTGAAAATATTCTTTGTCTTACTTATACCGATGCCGGTGCTGTAGCTATGAGAAAGAGGTTGCTGAAGTTCATCGGGCCTGATGCTTATAAGGTCAACATCAGCACCTTTCATGCCTTTTGCAATGATGTGATACAGGAAAATCTATCATTATTTGAAAAAACGGCTCTTGATCCGGTTTCTGATCTGGAAAAGATTCAATTCTTTAAGGAACTGGTGGATTCATTTCCTAAAACTCATCCGCTAAAAAGATACAGAGGCGACGTTTATTTTGAGATCAACAACCTTCAGTCGCTTTTTAGCAATATGAAAAAAGAAGGATGGACACCAGATTTTATCAATCAGAAAATTGATGAGTACCTGGCAGATCTTCCTAACCGGGATGAGTTTGTTTACAAAAGAAAATACAATGAGTTTAAAGCCGGTGATCTGAAACAAAATAAGATAGATGAAGAAAAAGAGAGAATGGAGAAGCTCAGAGCTGCTGTAGGAGAGTTCGATCGATTTCAGCAATTGATGCGGAAAAAGAACCGCTATGATTTTGATGACATGATCAATTGGGTAATTAAAGCTTTTGAAGAAAATAAAAACCTGCTGGCAGATTACCAGGAAAGGTTTCAATATATACTGGTGGATGAATACCAGGATACCAGCGGCACACAAAACAAACTGGTTGAATTACTGATCAGCTATTGGGATAAGCCAAATGTATTTGTAGTGGGTGATGATGACCAGAGTATTTATCGCTTCCAGGGTGCTAATGTGGAAAATATGCTTGAGTTTAGAAATAGTTATCAAAAGGATTTGCTTACGGTTGTACTAAACAATAATTATCGTTCTAGCCAGCCCATATTAGATGTTTCAAAATCTGTGATCGATAAAAATGAAGAAAGGCTGATAAATAAACTTCCGGGATTAAGCAAAGAGTTGTTATCATCAAATGAAAAGGTTAATCAATTAACAAACAGTCCTGTAATCAATGAATATGAATCCCAGTCGCAGGAGATGATCGGTATTGTGAAACAGGTGCAGGAGTTGATCAAACAAAATATTGCTCCGGGAAAGATCGGTATCATCTTCAAAGAAAATAAGTATGGCGAAGAGTTGTCAAACTATTTCAAACTGCTGAATATACAAGTGTATAGCAAACGTCACCTCAATTTGCTTGAGTTACCGGGAGTAAAAAAAATATTGCTGGTTTTAAAATACCTAGCATCAGAACATGACATTCCTTATAGTGGTGATGAAATGCTTTTTGAGATATTGCATTTCGATTGGTTTGGCATTCCGCCAATAGAAATTGCCAAACTAAGTATGGAGGTGGCGAATAAACGCTACAACGAAGGAAAAACTTCCATCCGTCAACTATTGTATGAAAAAGCTAACACTCCGGCAAAAGACCTCTTCAGTAATGGAATACATGAAGGATTAAAAAAAGCTTCGGCCATTATTGAAAAACTGATTGCAGATGTTCCGAATATCACTTTACAGCATTTATTTGAAAACATCATCCGGGAAGCAGGTGTGCTCACTCACATTATGAAAAGTGATGACAAACACTGGCAGCTACAGGTACTTACTGGTTTATTTGATTTTGTAAAAGAAGAAACACATCGTACCCAGTCATTGCATTTACAGGGTTTTGTAAATCTTATAGAGCTGATGGAAAAAGAAGATATAAAATTACCATTGGTGCAGGTAAGTGGCAGTGATAAAGGAGTGAACCTGATGACAGTTCACGGTTCTAAAGGTCTGGAATTTGAATATGTTTTCTTTGCGGGCTGTAATGCATCGTTCTGGGAAAAGAAGCGAAAACCGGGTGGGGGATATAAATTACCAGATACGATGTTTACCTCTCAACCTTCTGCAAATGAGGTTGAAGAATTAAGAAGACTATTCTATGTGGCATTGACGAGGGCTGAACAACATCTGTATATTTCTTACAGTAAATACAAAAACGATGGAAAAGAACTGGAACCTTCTATGTTCATTGCAGAAATATTAGATAATCATGATTTAAAACCCACTTCCATAACTATTGAAGAAAATATTCTCTCCGAATTTGCTGTACTCCATTTTAGTGATACAACTGCACCAGAAATTGAAAAGATAGAAGAAGAATTCATCAGCCGGATACTGGATAAGTTTGTAATGAACGTAACAGCTTTGAATAATTATCTGAAATGTCCCCTGGAGTTTTATTTCAAAAACCTGATACGAATACCTTCCCCAAAAAACGAGGCTACTGAATTTGGTTCATCGGTTCACTATGCATTAGAAAGGCTTTTCAGAAAACTACAGGACGGAGGAAAAGATACATTCCCGCCGAAAGAAGAATTCATTGCAGACTTCGAATGGTACATGCAGCGGCACCGGGAAAGTTTTACCAAAGAACAATTTGCCAGAAGGATGGAATATGGCCAGGAAGTTCTAAATAATTATTACGACAAATACATTTCCAGCTTTAATAAAATTGTAGCTATTGAACGGCGGATAAAAACAACTATTAAAGAAGTACCTATCAAAGGAGCTCTGGACAAATTAGAGTTTGATGGCAAATCCGTTAATGTAGTGGATTATAAAACCGGTGATCCTGATAAAGGCATTTCCAAAACAAAAGGACCTTCAGAAAAAGACCCTAATGGGGGTGATTACTGGAGACAAGCGGTTTTCTATAAAATACTGGTCGATAATTACGAGCAAAAGGATTGGAAAGTAATAAGCACTGAATTTGACTTTATAGAGCCGGACAAAAAGAAAAACTATAGGAAAGAAAAGGTGATGATCCGTCCTGAAGATATAACTACCGTAACTCAACAGATAATAAACACCTGGGAAAAAATTCAGAACAGAGATTTTTATACTGGCTGCGGTAAAGAAGATTGCCATTGGTGCAATTTTGTAAAAACCAATAAAATGGCTGTAGCCCTGCATGAACTGGAGCCGGCAGATGATACAGATGAATTATGATTTTAAAAACAAATGTTTACCGGCAAACCTGCTAAGTTTGCATTTCTCATGAAGTACAAAGGCATACTGACATCTGCATTATTAATTATTGTAACTGCACTTAGCTTTACCGGAGGTACAGGTTGTGCCAATATCATTCCTCCACAGGGTGGTTTGAAAGATTCGCTTCCCCCTGTGCTGATAAAGGCCGAACCTGGTGATTCATCCCGAAATTTTAATGGGAATAAGATCACTTTCACATTTGATGAATTTGTGGAAGTACAGAATATTGGAGAGAACCTGATGGTTTCTCCTACCCCATCGAGCTTTCCAAGCATTGATTCAAGATTGAAAACTGTAACTATTAAACTAAAAGATTCGCTGGAAGAAAACACAACCTACATCATCAACTTTGGAAATGCTATCAAAGATTTTACCGAAGGAAATCCATTAAAAAATTTTACGTATACTTTTTCTACCGGCAACTATATTGATTCACTTGAGCTCCGTGGCAATGTAGTATTGGCTGAAACTGGCAAAATTGATACAACATTGATCGTAATGTTGCATACCAACCCGGATGACTCCGCTGTTATAAAAGAAAAGCCAAGATATATTGTCAAACTGGATGGAGAGGGTAACTTTCATTTCAAAAATCTTCCCCCAAAAACGTTCTATCTCTATGCGTTAAAAGATGAAACCAATACCAGACGCTATCAAAAAGATGACCAATTGTTTGCATTTGCAGATAATGCAATAAAAATTCAAAGTAACAATACACCCATAACGTTATATGCTTTTAGCAGAGTAGAAAAATCTGTGCAAGCCAACATACCTTCGGCCGGAGGACTTAATCCGGCTGGTGGCCGCCTCAAAAACCAGGGAAACTTAGCAGATAAAAGATTAAAATACCAGACCAACCTTATCGGTGGACAGCAAGATCTGCTGAATGATTTTTACTTCAGTTTTGAACAGCCTTTACGTTCGTTTGACTCTACCGGTTTGAAACTCTACACTGATTCAACATTTGCAGCAGTAGCAGATTACAAATTCACTTTAGATAGCAGTAACAGGAAGATACTGCTGTCACTGAAGCCAACCGCTACAAAAACCAACTGGAAAGAAAATACATTATATCATATCATTCTTAATAAAGAATTTGCAGAAGACTCCACGGGGAAAAAATTACTAAAAACAGATACACTGAGTTTCACCACCAGGAAATTATCTGAGTATGGTTCCGTTCGTCTTAAACTCCGAAACCTAAACCTTACCAAAAATCCGGTACTTCACTTTGTTTTAAACGATGCTATTTATAAATCTTTCCCATTAAGCAGTACCGACTTTTCACAAGAATTGTTTCTTCCGGGTGATTATGACCTCCGCATATTATATGATGACAACAAAAACGGTGTGTGGGATCCCGGGCAGTTTTTTAAAAAACACATTCAGCCAGAGATCGTAAAACCCATTGAAAGAAAGATAGCCGTTAAAGCTGCCTGGCAAAATGAGTTTGAAATAATATTATGAGTATTCAATAGAGAATAGTGGGTAGTAATATCTGCTCTTCAAATTCACAATTTACAATTGACCATTCATTACCTTTGCCTTCATGCAATTCTCCTCTTCACTTCTTGAAAATGCAGTTAATGAGTTTGCCAAACTTCCCGGTATTGGTAAAAAAACAGCTTTACGTTTGGTGTTGCATTTATTAAAGCAGGACACAAAAGAAGTTGGAAACTTCAGCGAGGTTATAGCAAAAATGAGGAGTGAAATCAGGTTTTGTCATCGCTGTTTCAATGTAGCAGATGGTGATATATGTTCAATATGTTCTAATTCACAACGAAAGCAGGAAGTTATTTGTGTTGTAGAAAGCATCCGGGATGTGATTGCAATAGAAAGCACACAACAGTTCAACGGCATCTATCATATTTTAGGCGGAGTTATCTCTCCATTAGATGGTGTCGGGCCCGATCAGTTAAATATTGAGTCATTAATTACAAGAGTTGGGAAAGAACAGACCAGTGAAATTATTTTTGCCTTGAACCCAAATATCCAGGGAGATACTACCATTTACTATATTCAGAAAAAATTACAACCTCACACATTACGTATAACTACTATTGCCCGGGGCATCGCTTTTGGCGGCGAACTGGAATATGCCGATGAAATGACATTGGCCAGAAGTCTTCAGAACCGTTTACCCGTGGAAAGCTATGTAGCCAACCGATAAGGGCTTTGCTTGTTTCTTACCTATTAATCCTGTAGTTTTGTGCCTTATTCAGGTGGATTTGTTTATTGTTCGACCTGCTACTTCAACAGAACTAATAAACGGTACGAAACACTCTCAGAGTTTCCCAACGTTTATAGTTCACAAACAATATAGTATGAAGACAATTCAGGATTGTTTGAAAGAACGCATTTTAATCATTGATGGTGCCATGGGCACTATGATCCAGCGTCATAAACTTTCAGAAGCCGATTACAGGGGTGAACGATTCAAAGACTGGCATACTGATGTTAAAGGAAACAATGATCTGCTTAACATTACTCAGCCGCATATCATTACATCTATTCATAAACAATATCTAGATGCTGGTGCTGATATCATTGAAACGAATACATTCAGCAGTACTTCTATAGCCATGGCTGACTATGAAATGCAGGCACTGGCTTATGAGCTAAATGTTGCTGCTGCAAAATGTGCAAGAGAAGCAATATCACTATCGGGAAAACAAGCATGGGTGGCCGGTGCCATAGGCCCGTTGAATAAAACATTATCTCTTTCTCCTGATGTAAATAACCCGGGGTTCCGTGCCGTTACATTTGACGAAGTTGTAGAAGCATATTACGAACAGATAAAAGGATTGTCTGATGGCGGTGTAGATGTTTTGTTGATCGAAACCATCTTCGATACATTGAATGCAAAAGCAGCCATCTTCGCTATAAAAAAATATTTCAGAGATACAAAGAAAGAACCGTTACCGGTCATGATCAGCGGAACGATTACCGATGCATCAGGCAGAACACTGAGTGGACAAACTCTTGAAGCCTTCTATACGTCGGTAATGCATGCAAAACCATTAAGTATTGGATTGAATTGTGCCTTAGGCGCTAAAGAAATGCGGCCGCATATTGAAGAGCTTTCTCAGATAGCAAGTTGTTATGTGTCTGCATATCCCAATGCAGGATTGCCTAACGCTATGGGAGAATATGATGAGCATCCCGAAGACACTGCGCATTATCTGGAAGACTGGGCAAAAGAAGGTTTTGTAAATATTGTGGGAGGATGTTGCGGTACTACGCCGGATCATATTAAACATATAGCTGACGAAGTAAGAAATATTAAACCAAGACAACTGCCGGTTGTTGAAAAAGAACTTGTATGACAACAGCAAATCTTCTTTTAATTCTTGCTATAGCGATTCTTGTCGTAAACAATTTTACGATGCTTAAAAATCTTTTTGTTAAAAAGAATTCATAAATGCAGGACACCGTTGTGATAAAACCGTATTTACGGTTAGCAGGATTAGAACCACTTATTGTAAGGCCCGAAACCAACTTCATCAATGTCGGTGAAAGAACCAATGTTACAGGGTCAAAAATGTTTGCCCGGCTTATCAAAGAAAATAAATACGAAGAAGCATTAAGTGTGGCCCGCCAGCAGGTGGAAAATGGTGCCCAGGTGCTGGATGTGAATATGGATGATGCATTGCTGGATGGTGTACAGGCAATGACAACATTTTTAAACCTGGTGCAAAGCGAACCGGATATTGCCAAGATTCCCATCATGATCGACAGTTCGAAGTTTGAGATCATTGAAGCCGGATTAAAATGTGTGCAGGGAAAGTGTATTGTGAATTCTATTTCAATGAAAGAAGGAGAAGATAAGTTCATTGAACAAGCAATCATTTGCCAGAGCTATGGCGCATCAGTAATAGTAATGGCATTTGATGAAAAAGGACAGGCTGATACAAAAGATCGTAAGGTAGAGATTTGTCATAGAGCCTATAAAATATTGACTGAACGTGTTGGTTACGATCCACAGGATATCATTTTTGATCCCAACATATTTGCCATTGCCACCGGAATGGAAGAGCATAATAATTATGGGGTTGACTTTATTGAAGCCACCAGGGAAATAAAAAAGTTAATGCCACTTACAAAAGTAAGCGGAGGTGTAAGCAATTTATCATTTGCCTTCAGAGGTAATGACCATGTAAGGGAAGCAATGAACAGTGTGTTCCTCTATCATGCCATCAAAGCAGGAATGGATATGGGCATTGTAAATGCCGGACAATTGGTGGTGTATGATGAAATAGAACCGCAATTGAAGGAATTATGCGAAGATGTGGTGCTTAATCGTAATAACGATAATAACGAAGCAACTGAGAAGATGATCGCATTTGCAGAAACTGTAAAAGCAAAAGGAAAGGTAACCGTAAAGGATGAAAGCTGGAGACAGGCAAGTGTGGAAGAAAGACTAAAACATTCACTGGTAAATGGCATTACAGATTATATTGATGCAGATACTGAAGAAGCAAGATTGAAATATCCAAAACCACTCGATGTGATTGAAGGGCCATTGATGGATGGAATGAATGTGGTAGGCGATCTGTTTGGTGCAGGAAAAATGTTTTTACCACAGGTAGTAAAAAGTGCAAGGGTGATGAAAAAATCGGTGGCTGTCCTTACTCCATTTATTGAGCAGGAAAAGGAGGACCGTAAGCAGGCACATCTTGCAGCTGGAACAGTAAATGTAGAAGCGGCCGGTGCTGCAAAAGTTTTATTAGCTACGGTAAAAGGCGATGTGCATGATATTGGGAAAAATATTGTCGGTGTTGTTTTGGGTTGTAATGGCTATGATATAATTGACCTGGGAGTCATGGTGCCAGCCGATAAAATATTAGATACTGCGGAAAGGGAAAAAGCCGATATCATTGGTTTAAGCGGATTGATCACACCGTCTCTGGACGAGATGGTACATGTGGCGCATGAAATGAAGCGACGCAAGATGAAACAGCCCTTACTCATCGGCGGAGCCACTACATCAAGAATGCATACCGCAGTGAAGATCGCTGAACAATATGATAACGGTGTATTGCATATACTTGATGCATCGAGAAGTGTGACAGCGGTAAGCACACTATTGAGTAAGGAGAAAGATGTGTTGCTTAAGAAAACTGCTGAGGAATACGAAGGACTGAGAAAACAATTTGCTTCAAAAGGTAAAAAGTCACTAATACCATATAACGAAGCAGTAATAACTAAAGAATATTTCGACTGGAAAAATTATAACCCGACAAAACCTGCTGTAGATGGTGTGAAAGTGCTGAAATCATTTGATCTGGCAACTATTGCTAACTATATTGATTGGGGACCTTTCTTTATTGCATGGGAAATGCCGGGTCATTATCCGCAGGTACTGGAAGATAAAATATTTGGCATAGAAGCAAAACGACTCTTGAATGATGCACGGAAGTTAATAGAAAAGGTCATTGCAGAAAAATGGTTCACTGCTGATGGAGTAATTGGATTTTGGCCAGCTATCAGCAATAATGCTGATACAATTACACTAACAACAGAAAAAGGTGAAGTAAAACTGGAATCTTTGCGGCAGCAATTAAAAAAAGCGGTGGGACAGCCTTCTTATTCTCTTTCTGATTTTATTTGTCCAAAAGAGCTGGGTGAAGATTTTATGGGTTCTTTTGCCGTAACCATTCACGGAGCTAAAAAATATATTGACCAGTTTGCTGCTGATAATGATGAGTATAATAAAATACTGGTGCAAATTTTAGCGGACCGGTTTGTAGAAGCATTTGCAGAATGTCTGCATGAGAAAGTAAGAAAAGAATACTGGGGCTACGCAAAAGAGGAACACCTTACCAATGAACAATTGATCAAAGAAGAATATAAAGGCATCCGACCTGCACCTGGTTATCCGGCTTGTCCGGATCATACGGAGAAACTTAAGCTCTTCGAACTGTTAAGTGTTACTGAAAATATCGGCATTGAATTAACCGAGAGCCTCGCAATGAATCCTCCCGCATCTGTCTGCGGCTGGTATATTGCCCATCCACAAAGCCATTATTTTGGATTGGGTAAAATAGATAACGATCAGTTAGAAGATTATGCCAACAGAAAAGGTATGTCGATGGAAGAGATGGAAAGATGGTTAAGACCAGTTCTGGAATAATTATCTCGCCTTTATTACCATTGTTTTTGTCCAGCTATCATGCCAGGGAGTGCCGCCCAATGCACTAAATGGTTCAAAGGGAACCAATCTTGAAAGACTCCGAAGAATAGCATCTTTAATGGTAAGTTCTGTACCATCGTTCCTGATCGCTCTGGTTCCGGTTATTAACTTTCCCAAAGTATATCCTTTAAATGCCTTTTCACAAATGGTATAATAGATCAAATAATTAAAAAAGCCTATTATATAAGCCAGTGTCCAGAAACGCCAGCCCCTGTCATCATAAGCAATTTCAGTTAAAAAATCCGGAGCCACAGCCAGTAATAAATAAGCTACAGCATAACCAGATGCATAGCTAAGAGCAAACCGCATAAATAAATTATCAATAATGAAATTCAGGAAACGCTGACCAGTTGTAGCTTCCGTATATTGAAGCTCATTATCAAAAAGATTTACTTGCTCTTCTACCGGCTGTGTACTTTCTTCCATAAAATATATTTGCTCTAATATATTCCAAATTTTCTGAGTTCCAAATCTAATTGGCTGGCCTCTTTAAAAAGAATGCTTTTTATTCCCAGTTCTTCCGCCGCCTTTACATTTCTTAGATTATCATCAATGAACAGGGCTGACCCAGGTTTTACATCATACCTGTTCAATAACAATTGATAGAACTCGGGGAACGGTTTTCGCATTTTTTCTTCTCCACTCACTACCCTGCCATCAAACCAATGTAAAAAATCAAAACGTTCTAATGCAATAGGAAAAGTTTCTGCACTCCAGTTGGTCAATGCATAAAATTTCAACGCATCATTCTCTTTTAGCTTTTTGAAAATATCAACTGTTCCTTCTATCGGCCCCCCCAGCATTTCTATCCATCTCCCATAAAAATCTTTGATCGGTTTTTCCCATCCGGGAAATTCGGCTAACTTTTCTTTCGTTGCTTTTGCGATCGGGTAACCTGCATCCTGGTTCTCGTTCCAATCAGACGTACAGATGTATTCAAAGAAATAGTCTCTTTGCTCCTTTGACTCAAAGTAGTTCTCATCAAAAACATAATTTGGGTTCCAGTCAATCAGTACGCCTCCTAAGTCAAAGATTATTGTATTGATCATTAAACATTTTTATATTTCAGCTTCAGGGAGATCATTACAGAACACATGGTTATCATAATCACATTGGTTACAATGATGACCATATCATCCCTTAATACACCATATGCAATCCACATTATTTCATTGACAAAAGCAATGATGAACATCATCAATGAAACGTTTTTTGCTGATTTTTCTTTCCAGGTTTTTACCACCTGTGGCAGGAAGGTAAGTGCTGTAACAGCACAGGCTCCATAACCCAGCAATTCTACTCCATTCATAGCTAACAATTGAACTGCAATGATATTATCTTTTTTCGAAAAGCCACCAGGATCGTTTACGGCGTTTGATCTTATAATTGGAGTTGATATATGTGCTTATGTATTGCATGGCTTCATCTACACTATCCGTAATCAGTACAAGATCAAGGTCTTCTTTAGAAATAGTTCCTTGTTGTGACATCCAGTTAATATTATCCAGCAATGGCTTAAAATATTCTGTTCCGTATAATACAACAGGAAAACGGGTAATACTTTTCGTTTGCACCAGCGTAAGTGTTTCAAATAATTCATCCATAGTACCAAACCCGCCAGGCATAATAACGAAGGCATACGAATATTTAACCAACAAAACCTTTCTTACAAAAAAATGCTCAAATGTTATTGAGCGGTGCATATATGGGTTTTCATGCTGTTCAAACGGCAGTTGAATATTGCAACCTACCGAGTTGCCGTTATTTTCAAATGCCCCACGGTTGGCAGCTTCCATGATACCGGGACCTCCGCCAGTCATGGTTGTAAATCCTAGTTCAGCTATTCTCTTTCCAAATTCCATCGCTTTAATATAATAAGGATGATCTTCTTTAAATCTTGCAGAACCAAAAACAGTGATACAGGGACCAACAAAATGGAGTTTACGGAATCCCTTAATAAATTGCCAGAATACTCTTATTGCAAATAATAATTCATAGCCCCTGCTTTTCGGCCCTTCTAAATAAACGGGTTTCTTAGGTGGAATAATTGCTGCGGGTTTTAATTTATCTTTTGCTTCCATAGTATAATGTAAATTGCTCCCAATATAAACAATTATACTATGCGTATCATTAGCTATAATGTTAATGGGATAAGAGCTGCTATTAAGAAAGGTTTTTTTGACTGGTTAAAAACAGATCCTGCCGAGGTGATCTGTGTACAGGAAACCAAAGCATCGCAAGGCGATGTAGATGTAAAACAACTTGAAGCGATGGGCTATCACCATTACTGGTATAGTGCCCAAAAAAAAGGATACAGCGGTGTAGCTGTATTTACCAAAATAAAACCTGACCATGTAGAATACGGAACGGGGCATAAAGTAAGTGATGATGAAGGACGGGTTATTCAATTAGATTTTAAAGATGTTCGTATTATCAATGCATATTTCCCTTCAGGAACAAGTGGTGATGAGAGGCAATCCTTCAAATATGTGTGGCTTGATGAATTTTATGCATATCTCAACAAACTGAGAAAAAAGAAGCCAAAGCTTATACTCTGCGGTGATTATAATATTGCACATAACGAAATTGACATTCATGATCCTAAGGGCAACAAAAAATCGTCAGGTTTTCTTCCGGAAGAAAGAGAATGGATGACAAAATTTCTAAACAATGACTGGATAGATACATTCAGAATATTCCACCCTGAACCTCACAGGTATAGTTGGTGGAGCCAGCGGTTTCCTACTGTTCGTTTAAATAACAAAGGATGGAGAATTGATTATATAAATGTTACTGAACCACTGAAAAAACAATTGAAGGATGCAGAAATATATCCTGAAGTAAAACACAGTGACCACTGTCCCGTTTATCTTGACATAAAAATTTAAACAGCAGCATGATCATCTATAATGTAACTATAAAAGTAGACCATTCAATTGCACAGGACTGGATCACCTGGCTAAAAGAAGAACATATACCTGATGTTATCAGCACCAATTGTTTTACACATGCTGTTATTCTTCATTTGCTGGATGTTGATGAATCAGATGGTATAACGTATGCAGTTCAATATCATGCTGCCGATAAAAAACAATACGATTTGTATGTTGAAAAATTTGCAGCTATCATGCGACAAAAAGGGTTTGATAAATGGGGCGATAAGTTTATTGCTTTTCGTTCGCTGATGCAAGTTGTGCATTGAGTGTGCAAAAAAATATTTTAATTTTTCTTCCCGCCAAACAATTGTATATTCCTTGCAAAGCCTTTGCAGGCAAGGATTTGAAAAGCCTTCACAAAAAGCCTTTATTGACAAGGGATTAAGGAGGTATATTACAATTTAATATTCCTGCTGAATTCATTTTTTCATCAAATCCTTATTGGGTGCGGCTTCTAAAAGAAAAACCTTTTCACCCAAATCCAATAAAATTATTTTGCCGGAATGAAAAAGCCTATAAATTTGTCGCCGGTACTAAAACAATAAAAATTTACTAAACATGAACAAAGCTGAATTAATCGCTAAGCTTGCTGATGATGCAGGCATTACTAAAACACAAGCCAACGCCTCACTTGATTCTTTTATAGAAGCAGTTACCAAAACACTGAAAGGCGGAGGTAAAGTTACATTGGTTGGTTTCGGTACTTTTTCCGTATCCAAAAGATCTGCCCGTAATGGTCGCAACCCACAAACCGGTGAAGTGATAAAGATCAAAGCCAGAAAAGTTGCAAAATTCAAAGCAGGAAAAGAATTAGCTGCCAAACTCTAACCGGCTAAAGCCGATGTATTATGAACTAATTAAAAAAGCTCCATCCCATAATTAGCGGGACGGAGTTTTTTTTCAAACCTATTTTTAAATTTTAAAAAAATAAATGTATGGGAAGAGGTGATAAAAAAACAGCTAAAGGAAAACGTTTTAAAGGTTCTTTTGGAAAAACAAGACCTGCTAAAAAAACAGCAACTAAGAAAAAGGCAGCAAAGAAAAGTAAATAACAAGATCAGTTAACAAGTTGAGTAATTGTATTCAGCTTGTTAACCTTTCTCACAATTAGGGAGCAAGACGTTCGATCTTCCAGTTTCCATTCTCTTCCAGGGTATATTGTAGCCTGTCGTGTAAACGGCTGGGACGGCCCTGCCAAAACTCAATGATAACAGGTTTCAGCCTGTATCCACCCCAATTATCCGGTTTCGTAATTTTATTTTTTTCCAGGTTCTTCTTTATTTCTTTTACTTTTTCATCCAACCAGTTCCTGCTGCTGATCACCTGGCTTTGTGGCGAGGCAATGGCTCCGATTTGGCTTCCTTCCGGTCTTGAAAAAAAATATACCTCACTTTCTTCTTTACTTATCTTTTCTGTCAATCCGGTTATTCTTACTTGTCGTTCAAGCTCCTTCCAGAAGAATACAAGACAGGCTTTTGGGTTTTCTGCCAGTTGTTGGCCTTTATAACTATTGTAATTGGTAAAAAAAGTAAACCCGTCAGCATTAAAATCTTTCAGCAAAACAATTCTTGCTGAAGGGAATCCATCGGAAGATGCAGTAGCCAGTGTCATTGCATTTACTTCATCAATACCGGCAGCCACCGCCTGCTTCCACCATTTTGCAAATTGTTTAATCGGATCATCCTGTATTTTTTCTTCCAATAATTTCTTCTTTGAATAATTCTTCCTGATGTCAGCTATTTTTTTTCCCATGCTAATTCTGTTTAAGCTGCAAAGTTAATAGCAATGTTTTCATGAAATAAAAAAGCCCCATCCGGGGCCCTGGCTTATTTGGTGAGACTTCTACTCATATTTTATGCTGCCTGCGGGCAAGATCATCCCTTTCCTCTGCCACTACGTTCAGCATACTTTCCAGTTCGCCAATTCTTTTTATCTGGCTTTCCAGCTTTTTATTGGCTTCTGAGATCACCTGCATATCCGTATTCAATTCTTCGAGGTATGCTACTTTCTTCTGCAATTGCTGACGCTGAAAATTTGCTTCCTTTAGTTTATCCTCGGTTTCTGCCAGGTCAGCTTTCAACTGGTTGTTCTCTGATTGAAGAACATGCAGCTTATGTTTTTCATCATCAAGATCACGGGAAAGTTTCTGATACCCTTCCTTCATGTCTTCATATTCTATATTCACCTTTTTTGCAGAGGTTACCTGCATTTCCAGCTTCAGCATTTTTTCCTGAAGGGCATTAAACTCCGTGTATGCATTATCCAGCATAGAGTTCATTTCGCTGGATAATTGTGCCTTTTGCCTGGCATTATTGATCTCTTTTTCTTTTTGAGAAAGCTGAAGGCGAAGCTCTTCCACCTGTTCCATCAGTTCTTCGTTGCTGCGTAGAATATCCTGTTGCTTTTCCTCCGTTTCCTTTACTAGATCAATTTGCTGAAGTAACTGGCTGATCTTGGAATTATGCTCCAGTAAACTGCTTTGTGCTTCTTTCAGTTGTTCAATATAATCAGGTTTGTCACCAGTTGCAGATGTACTGGTTTTGCGAAGCGTTTCGATTTCTGCCTGTAATTGTTTATTCATCTTCCTCATCTCATCCGCCTCTATCATATTGATCTCGTTATTCTCATTTGTTTCTTCAAATTTCTTTTTGAGGTCTTCCAGTTGTTTATCCCTGTATTCAATATCATTGAAGTAGCGGCGTTTCCAGTCGTCTAATTCACGACTTAATTTACCACCGGGTGATTCAGCAACTGAATCTTTCAGCGATTTGCGGCTGGTTATGAAAAAGTGTATAGTAATGCCCAGAACGATTGCCCCTAGCATCAATACCACAATTTCAACAATAGAAAGTGAAAGCTGGCCTTCCATAAACAGTTACGTCAGATTTGGAAACTATAAAAAAATCGGCACATTGCCGGTTATAGTTTTTCACAGGTGTGATTGGAGATTAACCACAAGATAGTAGATGCTGCAAAATTTGAAATAGGAAATTTACCTCGTATTTATCCCCTCACCAGTGTGCCTACTTTTTCGCCGGTAACTACCCGGCGAAGGTTGTCTTCTTTATTCATATTGAAGACAATGATGGGGAGATTATTCTCCATGCATAGTGTAAAGGCTGTCATATCCATCACTTTAAGGTTCTGTGAAAGACAATCCTGGAAGGTAATGACATTGTATTTTGTTGCGGTGGGATCTTTTTCAGGGTCTGCTGTATATATACCATCCACTCTAGTGCCTTTTAGGATGACGTCAGCATTTATTTCAATTGCTCTTAACGAACCTGCAGTATCTGTTGTAAAGTATGGGTTACCGGTTCCTGCTCCAAAAATCACCACTCTTCCCTTCTCCACATGGCGAATAGCCCTGCGGCGTATATAAGGCTCAGCAATCTGTTCCATTTTAATGGCACTCTGCAATCTTGTATAAACTCCCACTCTTTCTAAACCAGCCTGTAATGCCATTCCATTGATAACAGTGGCCAGCATTCCCATATAATCGCCATGTGCCCTTTCGATACCGGTGTCCGCTTCATTCATGCCCCGGTAAATATTACCACCGCCAATCACTACTGCAACCTGAACTCCCAATTCCGTAATAGCCTTTATATCCTGTGCATATTGATTGATAACATCAGTATCAAATCCAAAACTCTTATCGCCCATTAATGCTTCACCGGAAAGTTTAAGAAGGATGCGTCTGTACTTAGGTAACATGCAGGTTATTTTTTCGGGACGAAGATAGGGGAATATATTTTTTTTACCGGCTTCAGTACCTTGATCATCGTCCCTTGCGTCGCACACTTGTGCTACACGAATCCTATTCAGCTTTTTTCGCCAATATAGAATACACCATCGGTATCTTTCCTTCCAACCCTTTGATATGCCATTTACCCTCTTCAAATTCAATAACATTATTGAAACAAGGATAAGGTGAGTACATGAATTCATTAAAATGCTCAATATTCAATCCTTGCCTTATCAGTGAGTTTAGAATCTCACTAATACTATGGTTCCAGCCGTATTCTTTTGCTTTAATATCTGCATGCTTATCAGTGTAAGTACCCTGGCTTTCAGTAACAATGACTTCCTTATTCTCATACGAGTATTGAATATGAGTAAACTCATCATCAAACATCCAGAGCACCGGATGAAAATCGGCTATATAGAACGTACCGCCTTGCTTTAAATAATGAGAAACAATATCAGCCCATTTATCCAGGTCGGGCAACCACCCAATTGTTCCATAAGAAGTAAAGACAATATCAAACTTCTCATCAAGGTATTCTTTAAGATCATACACATTACAGCAAATGAACTTTGCATTCAATCCTAATTCATCATTCAACAGCTTTGCTTCTTTAATCGCTTCGTCTGACAGATCAACACCTGTAACATCAGCACCCAATCTAGCCCAGTTCAGGCTATCCATTCCAAAATGACATTGCAGGTGCAGCATCTTTTTACCTTTTACATCACCCACTTCATTCAATTCGATTGGTGTCAATACGGTGTCACCGTTCTTAAAACCTTCGAGGTTATAAAAAGAAGAATCTTTGTGAACCACAGTTCTTTGGTTCCAGAGACTTTTGTTTGCTTCAAAATATTCTTTATAGTTCTCCATCTTATCTAAATTAAAAAAAAGCGTCCCATCAATGTGACGGGACGCTTATTATTTTTGAAAGTTACAGGCTCTTAACCTAAAGCAACTCTTTTAAATTCTATCACTTTCACATCTCCGCTTTCTTTCAGGTAGTCAGCAACTGTTTTGCTGCCATCCTTTACAAAAGACTGTGCAGTCAATGTTTGCTCTTTAAAGAAAGCACCCATTTTACCTTCTACGATCTTGTTCAGCATTTCTTCTGGTTTACCTGCCATCTTCGGGTCTTGCTTCATCAACTCTAGAATGATGTCTTTTTCACGGGCAATGGTTTCTGCAGAAACTGATGCTGCATCTACTGCAACAGGATTTAACGCTGCGATCTGCATAGCCACATCTTTACCTGCATCAGCCGCTTCTTTATCAAGACCTACTAATACACCAATACGGTAAGCACCATGAATATAAGAAGCTACATAAGGAGCATCTACTCTTTCAAACTTGGTTACACCGATCTTTTCGCCGATGGTAGCCAGTTTATCATTTACCAGTTCAGCTACTGTAGAATTTCCGGCTTTTGTTTCCATCAATTCTTCCAGGCTCTTTACATTATTTGCAATAGCAGCATCTGCAATAGTTTGTCCAAAGGCAACGAAATCTGCATTCTTAGAAACGAAGTCTGTTTCGCAGCTAACACATACAACGATACCTGTTTTATTATCAGCTGTTGTCTGAGCTATTACTACACCTTCTTTTGCTTCACGGTCACTTCTTTTAGCGGCTACTTTCTGGCCTTGTTTACGTAGCCAGTCAATTGCTGCTTCAAAATCACCATTTGTTTCAGTTAACGCCTTACGGCAATCCATCATACCAGCACCAGTTGCCTGGCGAAGTTTGTTTATGTCTTGTGCACTTATAGTTGCTGTACTCATTGTTTTGAAATTTGAAGTCTGGTGTAAGAAGTCTGAAAAATCACTCCTTTCACCAATACTTAATTAAATAAATAAATTCTCCGGAAAGAAAATCATACTTCGGACTTCCGTCCCCAGGTATTATCTTCTTCCACCACCAGGGCCTCTGCTTCCGCCGGCAGCTCCGGTAGTACGACGTCTTTGTCCGCCGGCACCACGGCCACGGCCACCAGAACGTCCACCTTCTTCCTGGGCTTCTTTTTCAAGCCTTGCTGCTTTTCTTTCTTTTTCATCATCACTCAATACCTCTTCTACTTCTTCATCTTTTGCAGCTTGTCTTTCGGCAAGTCCTTCTGCAATAGCAGCCGTGATATAGTTAACGATTATTGCAATTGATTTTGTTGCATCATCATTTGCAGGAATAGCGAAGTCAACTTTGTTAGGATCGCAGTTGGTATCTACCACACCAAAGGTTTGAACACCCAGGCGTTTTGCTTCAGCCAATGCAATATGCTCATGTCCTATGTCAATGATGAACAAAGCAGCAGGTACACGGCCCAGCTGGGCAATACCGCCTAATACTTTCTCCATCTTGTCCTTGTCACGGCTTAATGTAAGACGTTCTTTTTTAGTAACGCTGTCAAAAGAACCATCACCCAGCATTTTTTCGATGCTCTGCATTTTCTTCACACTCTTACGAACGGTGTTGAAGTTTGTCAACATACCACCTAACCAACGTTCTGTTACGAAAGGCATGTTTACTTTTTTGGCACATTCATTCACGATGTCTTTTGCCTGCTTCTTTGTACCTACAAACAGGATCTTCTTACCGCTGCGGGCAATCTGCTTCATGGCAGCAGCTGTTTCCTGCAGGCATTCAACAGTCTTATTGAGGTCAATGATGTGAATACCTTTCTTTTCAGCAAAGATGTAAGGTAACATCTTGGGATTCCACTTCTTCTTCAGGTGACCGAAATGAACACCTGCTTCCAGTAGTTGCTGTTGTAAGGATGTATTATTTTCCATTGTATATAAATGATCGTTTTTAAAAATTGTTTGCTGAGATTAACGTTTAGAGAACTGGTAACTACGACGGGCTTTCTTATGACCGAACTTCTTACGTTCAACAGATCTCGGATCCCTTTTCAACAGACCGGCTGCTTTTAATGCAGGACGAAACTCAGGATTGATCTCCAGTAATACCCTGGCAATACCGAGCATCGCTGCTTCAGCCTGTCCTTTTACACCACCACCGGTAGCGTTGATCTTAATATCAAATTTGTTCAATACATCAACTGTTTTCAGCGGACGTTCCACCTGGTTCTGTAAATACACCAGCGGGAAGTATGTTTTATAGTCTTTATCGTTTACTGTGATGCTGCCTTCTCCTTTAGAGAGAAACACTCTTGTCACAGCGGCTTTACGACGACCAATTCCGTTTTTTTGCTTTTCCATTTTGTTTTATTTGGAATTTGAGATTTAAATTTTTGGATTTAGAACTTTAGTTCTTTTGGTTGTTGTGCAGTATGCGGATGCTGATCACCGGCGTACACATATAATTTCTTATACATCTTACGGCCAAGGCGATTCTTAGGAAGCATACCTTTTACGGCTCTTTCAATAACCACTTCTGGTCTTCTTTTGATCAGGTTTCTTGCTACTTCTTCTTTACGGCCACCAGGATAACCTGTAAAGTGGTCATAGATCTTCTGATCAAGTTTGTTACCTGTTAATACTACTTTTTCGCAGTTGATAACGATGATATAATCACCAGTGTCAACGTGAGGGGTATAGTATGCTTTGTTCTTACCACGAAGTATCGCAGCAATCTTAGCACACATACGGCCTACGGTTTGATTAGTACCGTCAACAACATACCAGGTACGTTGTACGGTAGCCTCGTTCGCATGTTTAGTTGTGAAATGTAATTTACTCATTTTGTTTTCTGTTTTAGTGACCGCCGCTATCCCGGAGATCGTTTTTTAAAATGGAGTGCAAAGGTATGTGCGGGGTATATTCAAACCTAATATTTGGAAACCTATTTTTGTATTGCACCTTTATAATGGGTTGATTTACAATAATATTTTTGACCGGAAAATATTACAGGTTGGAAATGAGGGGTGTTTTGGGGTGGTGAAATTGCCTGATACTGATAATGAGCTGCAATTATATTGAGTAACGGATAAGCAAAAGGAGAAGATAGGTGTGCTGTGAGTTTTGGCCGGAGCCTGCCTGCCGCATTATTCGTTTTTGCAGGTGAAATGTTGCTTTTTTATATACTTACAATGTTAGAGTGTGGGCGGAGCAATGAACGTTGATGAACCATGTAGGGGGCATATGAGGGGGATATATGAGAGACGCTATGGAGAAGTATGGAGGAGGCGTTAGTTAGAAACTAAGCTTTTGTGGCAATTAGTGAAGGATACATGTGAGTGAACCCTCTTTGTGCAGTTTTAATGATCTATACTTTGTTGTTGTACTGCTCTGATACTGTTTTGTTGCTGCTTTTACGTTGGAGTAGTAAAAGTGAATAGAAAAGTGGGTTCGTGACTCCAAGATACAAGGAAGATTTGCCTTTCTACCTAAATGTAAAATTCACTTGGTAATATAATACTCCAATACTCTCTTATTCTAGTTTATTAACTATTCACAAAGTTCACTTATATCCGATTGACTTATAGTCGAATATCGGATAGTTTGCACAATGGATATTAGGGCAAAAGTTGGTTCAAGGATTAAAGAATTAAGACTTGAACTAAAACTTACACAAGAAAAGCTTGCTTTTAAAGCTGAAGTAGATAAAACATATCTAAACGAAGTAGAAAACGGCAAGCGAAATATCTCTCTGGTTAATCTCGAAAAAGTAGTTAAAGCCCTGGAGGTTTCTTTCAAAGAATTTTTTGATACAAAGGACTTATTAAAATAATGAATAAGCAACTTACCTATATAGATCTATTTGCTGGTTGTGGGGGTTTATCTCTTGGCTTGTATAATGCAGGATGGCACGGTTTATTTGCAATTGAAAAAAGTCCGGATGCATTTAAAACTCTAAAACACAATTTAATTGATAAATACAACCACTTTGAATGGCCAGAGTGGTTGAAGAAAAAAGGAGAACCTACAGAACTTGACATTATTAATGTTATTAAGAAATATGAAAAGGAGTTAATTGGATTACGGGGAAGAGTTGATATGGTGACGGGTGGCCCTCCTTGCCAGGGCTTTTCATCTAATGGAAAAAGAAATGAAGCAGATAAAAGGAATAAGCTAATAAACCATTACTTAAAGTTTATAGAGCTAGTGCAACCTAAAATACTATTCTTTGAAAATGTGAGAGGTTTTACAATGGAATTTGTAAAGAATAAAAGCAAAGGCAAGAAATATTCCATTTATGTTTTAGAAAAAATTGCCGAGCTAGGATATGATGTATGTGGTGATATAATTGACTTTTCTGAGTATGGTGTGCCTCAAAAACGTAATCGTTTTATTTTGGTTGGCGTACGAAAAGATGTTGCTCATAAAAGCAAAACAAGTGCAGAGCTTTTCTTTAAAAACGTAAAAAACA
>CAYVSH010000024.1:15381-28548 GCA_964453625.1 uncultured Chitinophaga sp. | reverse complement strand
ACTGTTGGACATCTCGGTATTGACATTTTGAAAAACCTGGCATTACTGCTTGTTACATTATATATAGCACTTATCAGTTTCCTTTTACTGGTATTGCTTCCAGTTGCCTTGTTCATTGCAAAAGTCCCATTGCGAAAATTCATACAGGCTATAAAAGAACCGGTATCAATTGCATTTGCTACAACCAGTTCAGATTCTGCTTTGCCAAAAGCTTTGGAGAATATGGAAAAATTTGGTGTGCCCAGAAAAATAGTTTCATTCGTTATTCCTACAGGATATACTTTCAACCTCGATGGAACAACATTATATCTTTCACTGGCATCTATTTTTGTGGCGCAGGCTGCAGGTATGGATCTGTCATTTGGACACCAGGTACTGATCGGCTTGTCACTAATGTTGACGAGTAAAGGAGTGGCGGCAGTGCCAAGGGCATCGTTGGTAATTTTAATTGCAACAGCCAGTACTTTTGGGTTTCCAATATGGCCTATCATGGCTATTTATGGTATAGATGAACTGATGGATATGGCAAGAACATCGGTTAATGTAATTGGTAATACACTGGCCAGTTGTGTAATTGCAAGATGGGAAGGAGAATTTGATGACCAGAAAGCACTTGCCTTTTCAGAGACCGAATCGGATGCAATCCGGGATATTGATTCAAAATTTTAATTGATTAATTGATGCATACTATTCTTTTGGATGCTTTTCACTGGAGCCAGTTGTTGCAACCACAGTTTTATATTGAAAATGGTGGACTTTGGTTATTGTTGTTTGTAGTGTTTGCTGAAACAGGGTTGTTCGTTGGCTTTTTTCTTCCCGGTGATTCTTTGTTGTTTGTTGCGGGAATATATGCACATGAAATAACCAAAAAATCTGGCGAAGTGGTTCCGGGATTGGCTTACCAGTTTCTTGATTTGATTGGTTTGGGTGGGATAAGAAATGAATATGTAGATCTTTTTGTGTTAGTTGGTATAATATCAGTGATGGGGATTTTGGGCAATGCCGTTGGTTATTGGACCGGTAGAAAAGTTGGACCAGCTATGTATAACTGGAGAGACAGGTTTCTGTTTAAGAAAAGATATTTGCACCAGGCACATGATTTTTTTGAGAAGCATGGTGGCATAGCAATTATTGGTGCAAGGTTCCTTCCATTTATCAGAACATTTGTACCGATTGTTGCTGGTATAGTTCAGATGGACAGAAAGAAATTTCATTTCTATAATGTAGTGGGTTGCATAGCCTGGGTATTCTCTATGGTCTTTGCCGGTTATTTTTTACAGAAATGGATATTAAGCCAGTTTGGTTTTGATTTGAAAGAACATCTTGAGATCATTGTGCTGGGAATTGTGCTGGTTACAACTGCTCCTGTTATTATTAAAATATTTTCTTCCAGGAAAAAGAAGAGCGATAAGAACGATAACAACGATACACTCTCAGCAGGTACAACTCATTAAACTGTATGAGCAATAAGCAATACGGCATTTTTTCAATTACGGTGATAGTAGCAGCACTTGGCTACTTTGTTGACATTTATGATCTTTTGTTGTTTGCCATAATCAGGGTTGAAAGTTTACAGTCATTAGGTCTATCAGCAGAGCAAATTAAAATTGATGGTGAAGCGATCTTACAATGGCAGATGTTTGGGCTATTGTTTGGTGGAATAATCGCTGGTGTAATTGCTGATAAAAAAGGCCGGTTAAGTGTTTTATTCGGCTCTATACTTTTTTATTCACTGGCCAATATCGCAAACGGCATGGTGACCAATGTTGAACAATATAAGATCATTCGGTTCCTGGCCGGTTTAGGGCTGGCCGGTGAGTTGGGGGTTGGTATTACACTGGTGTCTGAACTAATTCAGAAGGAGAAAAGAGGAATTGCAACTTCTATGGTTGCCGGAATTGGTTTAACGGGAGCTGTTGTCGCATTCATCATGAAGAATAATTTTGACTGGCGAACATGTTATTATATAGGCGGAGGTTTGGGATTGTTATTGTTGGTGCTCCGTGTTTCCGTATTCGAGTCAGGTATGTTCAAGGAGGTAAAAAAACAGAAAGTACAGCTTGGTAATTTCTTTATGCTCTTTAATAAAGGTGAACGTTTTAAAAGATACTTAACAAGCATATTGATCGGTTTGCCCACTTGGTTTGTAATTGGTGTGTTAGTTGCCTTTTCAAATGATTTTGGAAAAGCAATGGGTATTACAGAAAAAATTGATCCGGGCAAAGCTATTATGTATGCTTATGCTGCTATTTCTATTGGTGATATTTTAATTGGTTTTATCAGTCAATGGTTGAAAAGCAGGAAGAAGGCTCTTTTTCTCTTTTATTTTATCACTATCATTTTCATGGTGTTATTTTTTACAGCACAATGGAATGGTTCCGCTGCAAAAATGTATTGGATATGTGCCGGAATGGGATTTGGTACAGGTTTCTGGGCTATCTTCATTACGATGGGTGCAGAGCAGTTTGGAACAAACCTGAGAGCAACAGCTGCTACCACTATTCCCAATATGGTTCGTGGCATGCTGGCTATTTTTATTCTTCCGCTTTTTCAATGGTTGAGAGGGATAGAAGGAGTTGGATATGTAAACGGCGGAATTTATGCAGGTGTGATAATCATGGTGATCACCATCATTGCTGCAATAATGACGAAAGAAACTTTTAACAAAGACCTGAACTTTGTTGAGAAATAAGTTGTGTCATGAAATTTTTGATAATACGTTTTTCTTCTATAGGTGATATCGTACTCACAACACCTGTTATAAGATGTTTGAAACAACAGGTGCCGGATGCAGAAGTACATTTCCTAACGAAAAACTCTTTCCGTTCAGTTGTTGAGCATAATCCTTATATAGACAAGTTGCATGTACTGGCCCATAGCTGGGAACTAATGATAGAAGAATTAAAGGCTGAAAAATACGATTACATCATTGATCTTCATCATAACACAAAAACACTACGGGTAAAAAAGGCTTTAAAAGTAAGATCATTCTCTTTTTATAAACTGAATATTCAAAAGTATTTTCTAACTGCATTCAAGATAAATGTACTGCCTAAGATCCATATTGTTGACAGGTATATGAAAACGGTAGAATCTTTCGGTGTGAAGAATGATGGTGCAGGACTTGATTATTTTATATCTAAAGAAGAAGAAACAAAACGACATGATATTCCGGCTTCACATGCAGCCGGTTATATAGCCTGCGTAATAGGAGCAGCATTAGGTACAAAAAGGTGGCCGGTACATAAATGGAAAGCCTTTTGTGAACAGATGGTTCATCCAATCATTCTGCTGGGCGGTCCTGAAGATGCTGAAGCCGGTAATGAAATAGCAGCAACAGATACGGTTAAAATTTATAATGCTTGTGGTAAATTCAAACTGAATGAAAGTGCAGACCTTGTAAGAAAAGCAAAATTTGTTATCAGCAATGATACAGGGCTGATGCATATTGCTGCTGCGTTTAAAAAGCCGATTATATCACTTTGGGGTAATACAGTTCCAGCATTTGGAATGTCACCTTATTATGGTGATGCGCCAGTAGCAGATGTGATTTTGGAAACACACAAACTATGGTGCCGCCCTTGTTCCAAGATCGGATATAAAAAATGTCCGCTTGGGCATTTTAAATGTATGGAAAAGATAGATGTGGATGAAGTTTTGAAGAAGGCAAGGCAAAGAGTGTAAGTCAAATGCGAATTATCTTATTTATATTATTCTTAATTATTTGCACAGATGCCTCTTTAGCACAGGATCATATAAGAGAAATTGACTCATTTCGTATCCACAACGATATTAAGGTGACGGTAGACAGGCCTGTTAGTTTTAAGAAGAAGAAGGAGACAATCATTACTTTTTATGCATTACCCAATGGGAATACTACGGAACAAACCATGGGTAAAAAGACGAGACCCGGCGATGACTGGCATTTCGATATTCAGCATATCAGGGCACAAACATTATTTATCAGGAAACAGCTTAAGAATAAAAACTTTGTAGTAATCTATCTTGAAAACGACTTGAAAAGCTGGCCAGCCTGGAAGCAAAAGCATACTCATTTTAAAGCCCTGATCCCTCATTTGATAGACTCACTGGCCGGAGAAATTGGAAAAAAGAGAATAAGTATTTTCCTGAACGGCCATAGCGGTGGTGGCAGTTTTATTTTTGGTTTCCTGGCAGGAGTAGAGATGATCCCTGCAGGAATTAAAAGGATCAGTTTTTTGGATAGTGATTATGGATACGACAGCAGCTATTATTTGAAATTCAGGAACTGGCTTAGAGATGTAAAAGGATCTGCATTGAATGTATTTGCCTACAACGATAGTATTGCATTATATGATGGTAAACCCTTTGTTTCTGCTACCGGCGGCACCTGGTACAGAAGTCATTTATTCTTGAATCATCTTAAAAAAGATTTTAAATTCTCCAGATCAAACACAGACAGCCTCATTATATATAAGAATGAAAATAATGCGATTCAATTCTTTTTTAAAATAAATACAAACAGAGGAATTTACCATACACAGCAAGTGGAGCTAAATGGCTTTATTCATTCGGCATTATGCGGCACAAAATACGATTCAAGAAGATATAAGTACTATTCCGGCAGGGCATATGCTGAATTGATCGAATAATCAATCCTTAGATATCTGGTTTAATAAAATCTGTCTGAAACAAAACAGGGAACTGTTTTTTAAGCTTTTCCTGTTGTTTCTTTGTTGTATTCTCGAAAAGTATTTTATATTTCTGTGTACACAACTCTCTTAAAGCTCTTCGCTGTCCTTCTCTTATTTCATTTAAAACTACTTCTATTACTTCTTTTGGAACGTTACCAGAAGTTTTTGCAAATATTATCTTGTCGTACATTTTTCCGGTACCCATATAGCTTTTAAAAAGCCGTTCTTGTATATATCTTGCCAGCTCATCACTGCCAATAGTATCCCTTCCTACAGATATGGTTCCTGTCTCGTCAACAAATACGAGGATAACTTTTTCAGACGTAAGTTCATGTGGGTATTGCTGATAATTCGTTGATGTGATCAAAAAGGAAAAAAGTAAAGTAATTTGAAACATTGGTCCAGGTGTTAGATAATGATTCTAAAGATAATGATCTCTTTATAATTTATTTATATCCCGATCTCACTTAGCTCCAGCCAGCGGAACTCTTTTTCATCCAAGGACTTTGTAATTTCCATGATTCGGGTAGAAAGGTGGTGTAGCTCTTCAAAGGCTGTGTTTTCATCATTTAGTTTAGCTGTTACTTTTTCTTTTTCTTTATTCAGCTCAGCAATTTCTTTTTCAAGCAATTCAAACTCTCTTTTTTCTTTAAAGGTGAACTTTCTTTTTTGTGTTGCAGGTTGTTCGGTTGTCTTAATTTCCACCTGGGGTTTGTTTTGTACGGCAACTTTTTTTGCTTCTTCTGTACCAGTGATCTGTGGATTGTTGAAGGAAGAGTCCCTATATAATGAATAATTTCCCGGAAAATCCCTGATCATACCATCACCTTCAAAAACAAACAGATGGTCAACCAACCTGTCCATAAAATAACGGTCATGAGAGACTATCAATAAACATCCCGGAAATTCACTTAAGAAATTTTCCAGTACACCCAATGTAGGCAGGTCAAGATCATTGGTAGGTTCATCCAGAATTAAAAAATTAGGATTACGAAAAAGTATTGAAAGCAAGTGTAATCTTCTTTTTTCGCCACCACTTAGTTTGCTGATATAAGTGTATTGCTTATCTGGTTCAAATAAAAACAGCTGAAGAAACTGTGCAGCACTCAAAGTGCCTCCGCTTGCCAGTGGAAAATGTTCAGCAATGTTTTTTACAAATTCAATGACCCGCATATCATTCTTCACTATCAATCCTTGTTGTGAATAATTTCCAAAAATGACTGTATCGCCGATATTGACCTTGCCGCTGTCAGCTTTTTCAATTCCCTGCAGAATATTAATGAAAGTAGATTTGCCGGCTCCGTTTTTCCCGATGACACCGATTCTTTCACCTTTCTTAAAAGTATAATCAAACCCTTTCAGGATGATCTTTTCGCCATAACTCTTATAAACCTTTTTCAACTCAACGATCTTGCCACCAAGCCGGGTCATCTTCATGTTTAGCTGTAATTGTTCTTCTGCAATCTGCTCTTTTGCTTTTTTCTCTACTTCATAGAAATTATCCTGGCGGCTTTTGCTTTTTGTTGTTCTTGCTTTGGGTTGCTTTCGCATCCATTCCAGTTCTTTGCGATATAGATTTTTAGCTTTATCAATACTTGCTGATTCACTTTCTATCCTGGCTGCTTTTTTCTCCAGGTAATTCTGGTAATTGCCTTTATGTGTATAGAGGTTACTGCCTTCCATTTCCCATATCTCATCACATACTGCATCCAGAAAGTACCTGTCGTGAGTTACTAATAGTAATGTAACATTCTCTTTATCCAGGTAATGTTCCAGCCATTCCACCATTTCCACATCCAGGTGGTTAGTTGGTTCATCCATTATCAGCAGTACATGTTTATGTTCAAAACCAATATCTATCAATGTCTTTGCAAGTGCTACTCTTTTCCTTTGTCCGCCACTTAGTGTCTTTACAGGTTGATGAAGATGATGAATATTCAGTTTACCTAACACCTGCTTTACCTTAGTATCAAAATCCCAGGCGCCGAGATCATCCATTTTAATGATGGATTCATTTAATTTGCCAACATCATTTTCTTCACTGGCCGCTTCAAATTCTTTAATAGCATTAATTACAGGGTGATTATGAAAGAAAATATTATCGAGAATAGATTTGCTTTCATCAAATACCGGTTCCTGTTCAAATAAAACAACATCAACATCTTTGTTGACCCATACTTTACCGCTATCCGGTGTTTCCGAACCCGACAAAATTTTTAATAACGTTGATTTACCGGTGCCATTCCTGGCTACAAGTGCAATTTTATCGCCTTCTTCTATGTGAAAGGTAATATTGGAAAAAAGAGGCTGGATTCCATAACTCTTTGTCAAGCCCTCAACAGAAACATAATGCATGGTGCAAAGATAACTTAACCACCAGCCAAAAAAATAAGCAGGCAAATAAATATTGTAACAACGATAACAAAAAGCAGGGTGTATTTTTCTCTCATCTGCTTTTTATTTGCTTTTATTGAAAAGGTGTGTATAATTTCCATGGCTTTCACATTTTCATCAGCCAGCTTGTTTAATTGGGCCATCAAAGGTTTGATATATTGATGTGGTAAATATTCAATAGTATACAACAGAGACCGGGTGATTTCTAAAATTGTATCCGGCTCTTTAAACAGGCGAAGTTTATCTATTGTTTCATTTGAAAGCATGGCAAGCAAATATTGCTGCAAGCCTTCTTTATCCATTCTGAATTTATCTAGCCCTGAAATATATTTTCCTAACTCTATAGATTGTTTCAGCACATTTACAGGCGTTATAAGAGCCTCATTCTTTATTTTTCCTTTGCTCCTTGCAAACCAACGCTGTTGTAAATAATATTCTTTTTTTACAGGGTTCGTTAAAACCTCATGGGCCTCTTTTATATCATAGAACTTGGCTGCAGCATAGGCGTCTGCCGGGTTTTTATCGGGATGATATTGATGTGCCAGCTTTCTGAACGATTTTTTTATTTCAGGTAAAGTGGCTGAAGTTTCAATTTCAAGTATGGCATAATAATCTTTTAGGGTCATGAAAGATTGAAGCTATTTAAGATGTTTTGCAAAGAATTCCAATGTACGGCTCCAGGCTAATTCTGCAGCTTCTTTATTGTAACGGGTTGGTGCAGTATCATTATGAAATGCATGGTTGGCACCTTCGTAAATATATAACTCGTAACTGATTTTATTTTTCTTAAGGGCTTCTTCATATGCAGCAATACCGGCGTTTACCCTTTCATCTAAACCGCCATAATGCAACTGTATGGCTGCTTTTATTTTCACCACATCTTCAGCTGCCGGTTGCCGCCCGTAAAAAGGTACGGCTGCTTTCAAAGACGGAACATTTACAGCAAGATTATTACTCATAGCACCGCCCCAACAGAAACCAACACAGCCATATTTTCCATTACAATCTTTTCTTGTACCTAAATAGTCAAATACTTTTATGAAGTTCTGCAAATTGTCTTCAGCTTTCAGTTGTTGAAATTTTGTCCTTGCTTCATCTTCGTTTTCGGGAGTTCCTCCAAGGGATGATAATGCGTTGGGTGCAATCGCAAGATAACCTGCTTTTGCAGCTCTTCTTGTTACATCTTCTATATGTGCATTCAAGCCCCTGTTCTCATGTATCACAACAACAGCTGCATAAGGTTTTTCTTCTTTCGGCCGGGCCACATAGGCCTTCATATCGCCATTTATTCCTGGATAAGCGATTCTCTCAGTAAAGAGGTCGCTGGTATCTGTTATAGTAGCATGGGCATAGTTTACTTCCAGTAATGGGAGTAAAGTCATAGCCGCCGCAGTACCTCCGGCAAGGATAGCCAGCCTTTTTAAAAACTCAGTTCTGCTTAACGGTTTATGTGTGTACTCATCGTACAGGTTAATGATTTGTTGATCCATTATGAATTGTTGAACGTTAAAATTACGATTATTGAAAATAGGTTAATCGTCTAACAACGACGACACTAAATCTTCTTACCTTTATCAATAAAAAATTATTAAAATGAAGCTAAGATTATTATTTCCAGTGATATGTTTTTCAGCACTAGTGGCCTGCAATAACTCTTCAGATAATAAAGAAAAAAAGGATGACACCACAGCTATGAACCATGATGGAATGCATCATCCTCCTGCTACAGAGGGAGTTCCGCCACTACCAGAGGTCCCTGAAGGATCGAAAGTTGTTTTCACTAATCTTAAGAATAATGCAACCATATCATCTCCGTTTAAATTGCAAATGGGTGTGGAAGTGATGAGAGTTGATACTGCAGGTCCGGTTTTGGCTGGTTCCGGACATCATCATTTGATCATAGATGGCCCGGATTCATTGGCTGCTGGAACTGTAGTGCCTAAGGACTCTGTGAATATCCATTTCGGGAAGGGAGAAACCGAGTATCAACTAAACCTCTCTCCCGGTACACATAAACTTACATTGCAGTTAGCTGATGGTTTGCATAGATCCTATGGAGGCAGGCTGGCTGCTACTGTGGTGGTGAATGTGAAGTGATAAACCTTTAAACATTTTTTCAGAGAGGCTGCTTATTAAAAGCAGCCTTTTTATTTTAACACTTGCCACAATGTTTTGCTAAAAAACGATCTCATACGCTATAATGCCACCGATGGCATAATAATCGCATCCATAGACTGTATTTAGTAAACAACTAAAAACAATTTCCGTATGCTATTATTTACTACAAAAAACTATTGACATGAAACGTATCTTGAAAATTACAGCTTTTGCTTGCTTCATGGTTCTTGTTGGTTCCACCGTTAATAAAGTGTCAGCACAGTATTACGATGATTACAACAATAATAACTATTACGATAATGACCGTGAAGTTTCTTATCAAACATTTTATGATGAACTAAGTCCATATGGCCAGTGGATAGAATATCCCGGTCATGGTTATGTATGGGTGCCTGATGCGGATCAGGATTTTCAGCCCTACAGTACCAATGGCCATTGGGTATGGACGGACAATTATGAATGGATGTGGGTTTCCGATTATGATTGGGGCTGGGCTCCATTCCACTATGGCCGATGGGATCATGATCCTTACTATGGTTGGTATTGGGTACCTGGTTATGAATGGTCTCCGGCATGGGTGGCCTGGAGAGACGGTGGTGATTACTACGGTTGGGCACCGATAAGACCCGGTATAAATATCAGTGTCAATTTTAATATTGGTTCTTATTCCCCTCCTTATAATTTCTGGTGTTTTGCTCCACGCCGTTATATATCGTCTCCATACATCCACAGATATTATGTTGACCGTGGCAGAAATGTTACGATCATCAACCAGACAACAATCATTGTAAATAATTATCGTTATGGAGGCAATTATGGCTTTAGATCAGGCCCTTCCCGATTTGAGGCAGAAAGATATTGTGGAAGAATAAATCCGGTACGCTTCAGTCAATCAACTAATCCAGGCAGAACTTTCTATAGGAATAATGAGGTATCTGTTTATCGTCCCAGAGTGAGACAAGATAATAACAGGAACATTGCTCCACGCCAATTCGAACGGTTTGAAAGAAGGGAAGGAAGTTTCAGAAATGAGCGGTTTAATAACGGAGACTTTCGTAACAATAATGGAAGAGAGAATGGTAATATGAATAATCGTAACAACAATCTTCCTGAACGCCGTGACTTAGACAGAAGGAATAATAACGATGGTAACTCTAATGTTTATGATCGCAGACGGTTTGACAGAACAGATAATAATGGTCAGGGAAACTCAAACAACAGGCCCGATAGTCGCAGAATAACAAGGCCTCCGGATCGGAACTCTCAGGGCAATACTAATACTCCTTCAGATAACAGAAGGTTTGATCGCAGGAGTTATGAAAACAATCCAGGTAATGCACCGACACGTCAACCCAATAATCGAAGTTTTGAAAATGAGAGGCCAGAACGACGGGCACCACAACAAATGGAAAGGAGACAGGAGACAAGGTCAATGCCGCAGCAACAACCCCGACAGTTTGAACGCAGGGAAAACAGCAGGCAGCAACAGCCACAACAAATTGAACGAAGACAAGAAACAAGACAGCCACAGGCCCGCCAGGTCGAAAGAAGTGAAAATAATAACAGGCAACCATCTGAAGGCCGTGGCAATGGAAATGGAAACAGAAGAAGATTTTAATAGGGACTTATCGTATATTAAAAAGACCTCCATCAGTATGGAGGTCTTTTAGTTTGAATTAGTTATTTATTTAAAAATATCTTATCCTACTTTTTTTACATTTACAGCATTCATCCCTTTTTTACCTTCCTGCAAATCGAATTCAACTTTATCGCCTTCATTTACCTGGTCAATCAGACCGCTGCTATGTACAAATGTTTCTTTGGCTGAATCATCATGTTTGATAAATCCAAAACCTTTTTCGGGGTTAAAAAACTTTACTGTCCCCTGATTTTTGTCGCTCATTGTGTTGTGTTTATTGATTAAGTTATTAAAAGTAACATTAATATCCGGTAATGCCACTTAAATGATTTCTTTTCAATAAATCAACTGATACTGATGTGTTTACATTCTTATGCCTCCACTTCCATATAACTTTCTACAGGCTCACAGGTGCAAACCAGGTTTCTGTCGCCATGTGTATTGTTTACTCTTGCTACAGAAGGCCAGAATTTATTCAACGTAACGTAGAATAATGGGAATGCTGCAGTTTGTCTTGCATAAGCATGGTTCCATTCATTAGCCGTTACAACTGCCTGGGTATGCGGGGCATTTTTTAATGGATTATCTTTTTTATCTGCTTTGCCTTCTTCAATGGCTCTTATTTCTTCTCGAATGGAAAGTAATGCATCACAAAAGCGATCTAATTCTGCTTTATCCTCACTTTCGGTTGGTTCTATCATGATCGTTCCGGGTACTGGGAAGCTCATGGTTGGCGCATGAAAGCCATAATCAATCAATCGCTTGGCAACATCTTCTGCTTCTATTTCCGCTGATTTTTTAAATGGACGAAGATCTACTATAAATTCATGAGCACATAGATTATTGTGATTGGTATAAAGAATTGGATACACACCATTCAGCCTTGCCTGCATATAATTTGCATTCAATATTGCATATTCAGTTGCAGCTTTCACACCTTCATTGCCCAGCATTCTTATATAACCATAAGAAATTAAAAGGATAGATGCTGAACCAAAGGGAGCTGCGGATACAGCATTATTACTTCCGGTTTCCACATGGCCTGGTAAATGCTTTGCCAAATGTGATTTTACACAGATGGGTCCCATGCCAGGGCCACCGCCTCCATGTGGAATGGCGAATGTCTTATGCAAATTCAGGTGACAAACATCTGCACCGATCAATCCAGGTGCAGTTAAGCCAACTTGTGCATTCATATTGGCACCATCCATATATACTTGTCCGCCGTGCTGATGAATGATTGCTGTAATCTCTTTCACTGTTTCTTCATATACGCCGTAAGTGCTTGGATAGGTTATCATGATTCCCGCCAGTTCATTACTGTATTGGGCGGCTTTTATTTTCAGATCTTCAACATCAATATAGCCATTCTCCAAAGCTTTAACCACAACTACTTTCATTCCGCACATAACGGCAGATGCAGGATTGGTGCCATGTGCTGAAATGGGTATCAGCATTACTTTACGTTGCCTATCGCCATTGGCTTCATGATATGCCTTAATAGTTAACAGGCCTGCATACTCACCTTGGGCACCGCTGTTAGGTTGCAAACTACATGCATCAAATGCTGTTATCTCACACAGGTATTTTCCTAATTCATCAATAATGAATTTATAGCCTTGCGCCTGTTCCTCAGGCACAAAAGGATGGATCTTGCTCCAATGTGCCCAGCTTAGCGGCATCATTTCAGAAGCAGCATTCAGTTTCATGGTACAGCTTCCGAGTGAGATCATCGAAGTGTTCAACGAAAGATCTTTGTTCTCCAGTTGTTTGATATAACGCATCATCTGGCTTTCACTTCTATGCGCATTGAAAACCGTATGCTGCAAGTATTTTGATTTTCTTAAAAGTGAAGCAGGAATATGATTGAGTTCTGCTTCTTCATAAATCGAAAATGAAACAACATCTTTATCATTTTCGAAGCAATTGATCAGGTCATAAATATCACTTACATCTGTTGTTTCATCCAGTGAAATGCCAATAAGGTTCTTGCCAATATAGCGAAGATTGATGTGTTGTTTTTCAGCTTTAGTTCTTATAGCTGCATTGTCATCTACTTTTATAACAATTGTGTCGAAGAAATTTTCTGACACAAGTTCAAATCCTCTTTCTTCAATTGCTTCAGCTACAGTTTGAGTGAGCAATGCAATTCTTTTTGCAATATTCTTTAAACCTTCGGGTCCGTGGAATACAGCATACATCGCCGCCATATTAGCCAGCAATGCCTGTGCTGTACAAATATTGGAAGTGGCTTTTTCTCTTTTGATATGCTGTTCTCTTGTCTGTAAAGCCATCCGCAAAGCCCTGTTTCCCTGTGCATCTATGCTGACACCGATGATGCGG
>CAYVSH010000024.1:0-15371 GCA_964453625.1 uncultured Chitinophaga sp. | reverse complement strand
CATCTTTGCATGACATAAAAGCTGCATGTGGCCCGCCATAACCAAGTGGTACGCCAAAACGTTGAGCAGACCCGATTGCAACATCAGCACCCAATTCTCCCGGAGGAGTTAATAATGTCAATGCTAAAAGATCGGTTGCCATAGCAACATAGGCGCCTGCATCATGAACTGCATTAATAAAAGAAGTGTAATCTTCAATTGAGCCTTTATCATTCGGGTATTGTACGATAGCTCCAAAATAAGAAGCATCAATGGTAGCAGTTTTATAATCACCTTCAACAATTTCAATACCAACTGGTATTGCCCTTGTTATAATTACATCTTTCGTTTGCGGAAATATCTCCTTGTCAACAAAAAACTTTGGCCGCTCAATATGTTCCTGCTTATTCAGCATATTAAAGAACATGGTCATTGCTTCAGCAGCAGCGGTGGCTTCATCGAGCAGCGAAGCATTGGCAATAGGTAAAGCAGTCAGGTCACTTACCATGGTTTGAAAATTCAACAAGCTTTCTAATCTCCCCTGCGAAATTTCTGCCTGGTATGGGGTGTACTGAGTGTACCATCCCGGGTTCTCAAAAATGTTTCTAAGGATCACTGAAGGAGTGATGGTGTCATAATAGCCTTGCCCGATATAGTTAGTAAAAACTTTATTCTTTAGCGAAACCTCTTTTATGTGTTTCAGGTATTCATGTTCACTCATTGCAGCAGGAATATTCAATGTATGATCCATACGGATCGCCGGAGGTACTGTATTGCTTATCAGTTCATCCAAACTGCCTGCTCCGATCTTTTTCAGCATCTGTTTTGTGTCTGCTTCATTGGGTCCGATATGGCGGGAAATAAACTCGTTGGATTGTTGTTCAAAAAGATTCATAAATGGATTTCCTTTATTTGTAAAAGATGCGCAAAGTTACGGGCCGAAATGGACAAATATGTTTATCTGTTTAATATAGTGGATAAGGAGTGAAAAGCTTTGTTAGTCATTGTGTAAACAATTGTTGTTTAAGGTTGAAAAACCCTACACTTTCTTTGGTTATATTGCAGTATGGCCAAAGATCACAACCTGCTTAATAACTGGGAAAAAAAATCCGCCGAACGGCAAAAGGAGTATAAGAAATTTCTGAACCGTGCTAATAAGAACAAAGTGCTGAAGCAATTACCTGAACTGAATGATGAAGCATTTTCAGCCATTGATTGTTTGCAATGTGGTAATTGCTGTAAAAATTTTTCTCCCCGATTTAAGCCGCCGGATATAAAACGCATCAGCAAATACCTGGGCATGAAGGAAGGTGATTTTAAAGAACAATACCTGTTTACTGATGAAGATGGGGATCATGTTCTGAAAGAAAAGCCCTGTCCATTTCTTGGTGCAGATAATTATTGTTCCATTTATGATGTGCGGCCTAATGACTGTGCCCGGTTCCCTTATATGGATGATGACTTCATGCTTAAACGGCAACCGCTGGTATTAAAGAACTCCACTTTTTGCCCCATAACTTATTATGTGCTGGAAAAATTGATTATAAATGAAAAGTTGACATAAAAACTTCGTACCTTATATTCTTAAACTTTTTTTATGCCACGTTATGTAATTGAAAGAGAATTACCCGGTGCCGGTAAGCTCAGTAAAGATGATCTGCATGGTATCTCCCAAAAATCGTGTAGTGTCATCAGCGAACTAGGCCCCTCAATTCAATGGGTGGAAAGTTTTGTTACAGAAGACAAGATCTATTGCGTTTACAATGCACCCAACAAAGAGATCATTAAAGAACATGCAGAAAAAGGGGGATTTCCAGCTAACCGAATTGAAGAGATAAAAAATGTGATAAGCCCGGTAACAGCAGAATGAAAATTTACTTTATGTAATTTCATTTTTAGATGTGGTGCTTGTTTTTTAATATTTCAGAGGTTTATTTACCGATCAACTCCTCCCACGCAGCACCCAATGGCCGTTGTATGCCATCCGTTTTCCATTCTTCGCCACCCGGGATGATGGTAGCTTTTAATACTTCTTCTTTTGTTTTACCGGCTTTTATTTCTCCTTCCACAAATTTTAATACGTTTCCGAGATAATCCCTGAAAGCTTTTACATCATCAGCAGTTCCTCTTACTTCATACCCGGTTGCGGCATGCCCAAATACATATTTTGTTTTCTTATCAAATTCTTTCAGGCCTTTATTCAGCACTTCCATCCAGTTCTTCATATTAGCACCGGAATTCCGGTCAACGTATGGGTGGCGACGGTTAAAGACAAGATCGCCACAATGCACAACATTGGCATGCTGAAAATGTACAAAGCTGTCGCCATTTGTATGAGCAGCGCCAAAATAATGAAGGCATATTTTTTCTTTATCAAATGGCTGGCACCATTTATCAGTATAAGTCTGGTCGGGATATAACTGTTTGTCCTCACTTTTATTTTGCTTTGCCGAATTTTCCTGGTTGATCTTTGAGTTAGCATGTGCCAGCACATGTTCCACTATTCCTTTAAAGGCAATATTGCCGCTGCTATGATCGCCATGATGATGTGTATTGATTAAAAGTTTAAAAGGATTTTCCGTTTTCTTTTTTAATTCATCAATCAGGTGTTTGCTCTGATCGGGAAATTGAGAGTCCACTACTGCAATGCCTGTCTTTGATAAAAGAAAGACGATTGTGCCGCCCCTTTCTTCAAAAGTGCCGAGGGTATCGGTCAGCATGGTTATTTTCCAGGGATCTTCAAAAAGAGAAGTTAGAATATTTTTTTGTGCTAAAGTCATTGCTCCGAATGTGAAAGCAGAATTTTGAATAAAGCTGCGACGATCCATGTTTTTTATTTTGCTGTAATTTACGGAATCGCTAACAATAAGATTGTTGAGAACTCTTAACGGAGTTTCATAGATTTGTTTTTTCTAAAAAGTTGCTATGGGTTTGAAAGATTCAAGACTCGGCCGGATGATAAGATATTTTCTGCACAAGGTAAGGTTGCCAAGAGATGCAGAGAATATTGCCATCACCACAGAGAATATAAAGAATGGGGCTGTACTTACGGGGGTAAACCTTTGGGTTCTGGTTGGTGCAATTTTTATAGCTTCTCTCGGATTAAATACCAACTCAACTGCTGTTATTATAGGTGCCATGTTGATCTCGCCTCTAATGGGCCCTATAATGGGATTCGGATTTGGTCTGGGTACAAATGATTTTTCGCTGGTTAATAAATCAATCAGGAATTTCCTGATCATGTTTGTCCTGAGTGTTGTAACCTCCACTGTTTTTTTTCTGCTAAGCCCGGTGAAAGAAGCCGGTTCAGAGTTACTTGGTCGTACGTCTCCTACTGTTTATGATGTATTGATCGCATTTTTTGGAGGCATGGCAGGCATCATTGCAGGTGCCAGCAAATTAAGAAGTGGTAATGTGGTACCAGGTGTTGCCATAGCAACAGCATTGATGCCACCTCTCTGTACATTGGGTTATGGAATTAGTCACCTGAACTGGCAGTATGCAGCCGGTGCTTTTTACCTGTTCATGATCAACTCAGTTTTTATTGCACTGGCCACTTACTTTATTGTAAACCTTCTCGGCTACCCGCATGTAGAAGTAAGTAATCCGGCAAGAAGAAAAAGATTCAAAATATTATTGCCCTTTATCATTGCATTAATGATTGCACCTAGTGTGTACCTTACTTATCATATTGTAAAAAAATATTTTTATGAGCAAAGGGCTAAGGAGTTTATGGATAAAGAGATACTCGATGGACAACATATCATAGTTACCAGCAAGCTTGAATATAAGCCCGGCAGATCCCAACTTAAAATTGTAGTTGTTGGGGAGCCATATGATAGCCTTGCACAGGTTGCTTTGGGAGAAAAACTGAAGGAATATGGACTGGATAATTCTGAACTTTTCTTATACCAGGGAGATGATGGCAGAGTAGCAGCAAAAGATATGTTTGGTGCGTTGGATAAGGATATGCAATCCACCCGTACTTCTATAAAGGATATTTATCTTACAATGGACAGCCTTCGTCGAAAAGTAAATAAAGTGGCAGTGCTGGATAGCTTACAGGCAAATATTGCCAGAACAATGAAGAATACCGATTCAACATTAATACGGTTTACATTGCGACGGGTCTTTAGTTACAATCCTTCCCGGAATACAACTGATACCATCTGGTATGCGTTGGCAGCATTTGAAAGAAATCTTACCTATAGCCAAAAATATGACTGGGAGCAATGGTTGAAGCGAAGATTAAAATCCCCGAATGTAAAATTTGATGAAGAATGATTGTATCCCGCCAAGACACAAAGAAATCTTTTTATTTTAATATGAATTTTAGATTAGAAATGATTAGGTAGTTGATAGTTTTCATTCGTAGAAATTATTATTTCAATTTAAGCCTTTATAAAAAACCTTTGTGTCTTTGTGGAAGAACCTAATATTCAAACTTCCGCAGCGTTGGTGCTTTAAACCAGGTAATGGTTACAACCAACAGCGTCATACATCCGCCAAAAATAACAGAAGGAATTACTCCCATCAATTTTGCAGCCATACCACTTTCAAATTGTCCGAGTTCATTACTTGAGTTAATGAACATAGAACCTACACTGCTTACCCTTCCCCGCATATGATCCGGTGTCTTCAGTTGCATCACGGTTCCTCTTACCACTACACTAATTCCATCCAATATACCAGCCAGCACCAATGCAGCAAAAGAAAGTAAGAACCATTTTGATAAGGCAAATAAGATGATGCAGATGCCGAACCCGGCAACAGCAATCATCAGTTTTTTACCCTGTGCTTTCTTCATCGGGAAGATGGTGAGTATAATAATGATAATGATAGCACCGATATCTATTGCAGCATTCAACCAGCCAAAACCTTGTGGGCCTATTTTTAAAATATCTTTTGCAAACACAGGAACCATTGCTACAGCACCACCAAAAAAAACGGCAAACATATCCAGTGAGAATGCTGCCAATATTTCCTTTGTTTTAAAAACAAAACGCAAGCCTTCCTTCATGCTTTCCCATGTCTTTGTCTCGGTGGCTTGTGCCAATGGTGGCTTTCTTTTAATTCGTGTAAGTATCAGCAATGCAGCTATCAGCATGCTGCAGATTGTTATAAAAGTACCGGTAATACCTAGTTGCCATATCAAAAATCCTCCGGCGGCATGGCCGGTAACACTGGCAGCCAGCCATGTGCCTTGTGTCCAGGTAGTGGCGTTTTGTAAATATTGTCTTGGAACGGTATAAGCGACTAATGATGAAAAAACAGGACCGGTAAAAGCCCGGATGATACCGGTACAAAAGATGACTGCATATATGCCGAGAGTGATAGTATGATTGCTGAAATGCTGACTGATAAAGGAGGTAGAAAAAAATAATAAAATGGCTGCTGAAAAAAAGTAAAAGGTAACACCAGTAAGCACCATCCTTTTCTTTTCACTTTTATCAATTACATGCCCGGCGTATAACGCTGTTGATAAAGCCGGTATTACTTCTGATAAACCCACAAGACCGATAGCAAAAGGGTCTCCTGTCAGTTCATAAACCCACCAGGCAACAAGAGTACTCATCATCCTTAATGAAGTGATGAATACAAACCTACCCATCATCAGGTTTTTGAATTCCGGTATGCGGACAGCCGCAAAAGGATCGTCGGTAATTTGTTTGACAGGGGAGTTGCTGTCCATAATTGTGGCGCAAAGATAAGGTATAGGTTAACCGGAAGATTTGTTAGAAAAATGAACGGAGAATTATTTCCCTTTATGGTAAAGTAATGTAGTGCTGCCCATCGTCGTATTCTTTTTCCAGTGCATCGTAAATGACCTGCAGGTGTTTTTCATTTCCTAGGAAATCTGCATTGCTAGTATCTACAAAAAGTGTTTTTACATTATGCTGTTTAATGTAATGTGTATAGGTTTCCTGTATATTGAAAAGATAATCATCCGGGATATTCTGTTCGTAGGATCGGTTTCTTTTTTTGATATTGGCCTGCAACTTTGTTACCGGTGCATGCAGGTAAATTAAAATATCTGGTTTAGTCAATTGCTGATTGATAATATCAAACAACCGCTGGTACAGTCGAAACTCATCATCCGGCAATGTAACTTTGGCAAAAAGCAAACATTTGGTGAAGAGATAATCAGAAATGGTGAGGTTCTGAAACATATCTTTCTGCTGCAGAAATTCTTTTTGCTGCTTAAAACGTTCAGCCATAAAAAAAAGTTCCAGCGGAAAAGCATACTGGGAGGGATTTTCATAAAACTTTGGCAGAAATGGATTGTCTGCAAATTCTTCAAGAATCAACCTTGCATTATAATGTTTGGATAGTAAATGAGCCAGTGTTGTTTTGCCTGCTCCGATATTTCCTTCAATGGTGATGAACTGGTAATGCATTATGCCGCAAAATAAGTGAAATGAAAAGCCGGGAGAATTATTTAAATATGATTGTGGAAAAAATCAGGAATACTTTTTTACAGGAAGATTGTCTTTGCATTCTTTCAATAATGCAGTGATGTTCTTTTGAAGAACGGGATGAATGATCCCTGGTGCTATTTCAGCCAATGGCAATAAGGCAAACCGCCTGTTCTGCATTTCGGGGTGCGGAAGCTTCAGGAGTGTATAATTATGTACCTCATCATTGAAGAGCAAAATATCAATATCTATAAGCCGGGGGCCATATTTTTCTTCTCTTATCCTGCCCATTAGTTTTTCTATTTTAAGAATCCGGCGCATCAGTTGCCTTGCTGTCAATATTGTTTCAATCGTAAGGGCCTGGTTTAGGAAAGAAGGTTGATCGGTATTGCCCCAGGCAGCCGTTTCATATAGTGATGATGCTGTAATCACTTTTCCGCATTGTTCCTGAATCATGGTTCTGGCCAATGCAAGATTGGATTCTCTGTCACCCAAATTTCCGCCGGTTAATAAGTAAGCTATATTCATATATGCTTCAAATATCTTTATTTTAATTTTTTGATACCGTAATTAAATACATTTGCCCCGAACATGAGATCAAACCAACCAGCTTATAGCCAGACGAGGGCATTATGGGCCATTACCAAAGCCAGTTTCAAAGCAATATTTGCGAATCCCAGTGCTATCATTTTCAGTATTCTATTCCCTATCATTTTTACGTTGATATTTGGTGCTTTTGGTAATGGGGGCGGTGTTAGTTACAAGATAGCATTAACACCAGGAAGTGACACTACAGAGGGCTTCTATACCGGGTTGCAAAAGATTCCAGGGGTAAAGATTATAAGCTTTCCTGATACTGTGATGCGGAACAAGGAACTTTATAAAGGGAAGTTGACGGCTATATTGGACATACAATCACAAAAAGATTCAACCGGGAAACCTCATTATACTATTGGTATCCGTTCTACAACTGCAAGTTCAAATACAGTTTATTCGTTCAGGGCTGCATTGGATCTTGTAAAACTGCAACTGGAAAAAATGATGAATGACGGCTCTGAAGATTTTGTAGCTATCAGTGACCCAGATGTAGAGGTAGTTAGAAAATACAGGCCGATTGATTTTATACTTCCGGGACAGTTGGGCTTCTCTATTTTATTTTCAACACTGTTCGGCGTTGCTTTTACTTTTTTTGGGCTCAGGGAGCAATTGATTTTGAAACGATTTTATGCTTCACCTGTGAATAAACTAAACATTTTGCTGGGTATTGGAATGAGCCGGCTTTTCTTCCAATTGCTAAGTGTGGTGGTGCTTATCCTTTTCGGGCATTTTGTACTCAACTTTGCATTGCATCATGGTGTGATCACTTTTTTGGAAATAATTCTGATGACTATCATCATGCTTTTTTTATTGATGGGCGTTGGATTGATCTTCAGCAGTATAGCCAAAACAGATACATCAATCCCATTATTTATTAACCTTTTTGGTTTTCCACAAATGATGTTATCAGGAACATTTTTCCCGATTGATGTTTTCCCTGCATGGCTGCAAAGCATCTGTAAGGTGTTACCGCTAACACAGTACAATGATGCCATCCGTAAGATATCGTTCGAAGGTTTGGGTGTTTTTGATTGTATGAGGGAGATTGGGATATTAGGGATATGGATGGTGATTACTTATATCATTGCTGCCAGGGTAATTAAGTGGGAATAAACTTTTTAAACAAAATACATTGCGGATAATTAAACTCGGATTGATCAGTGTTGTTTTCTTTGCCCTGTTAATTACAGGTTTCTCTCTTTTTTTTCCTTCGAGGGTAAGAATATCAAAAGCCATTGATATAAATGCACCAAAGGACTCCGTCATGCTTCAAATCAGTAATGCATCTAACTGGCAAAAATGGTTTCCGGGTGCAGACTCTGCTGAACTCATATTAGAAAATGAAAAGATAGTTGGTATCCGAAATAAGAATAAGCAGGAGCTTATCATTGATGTAATCACCGACAGCACTGTATTGGCTACAACAAAGAATCCCGGGGCAAAGAATGGCGAAAGTGGCTGGAACTTTATACCAGCCCCCATTCCCAACACCATCACCATACAATGGTATATGGATTTCCGGCTTCGCTGGTACCCCTGGGAAAAATTCTCCAGTCTTTTATTAGAAAAGCGGTACGGTCCAATGCTTGAGAACGGTCTGGATAAACTAAAAAAGTTGATGGAAAAATAAAACGGGAAAACAAATGCTTCTCATTTCAGAGTGGTAACTTTAAGAATCAAAATTGGTTACATGAAAAAAATATTTATACTTCTTGCCCTCTTTATTGCCACAGACAGTTATGCACAGGGGCGTCAACGTAAAAGTCCACATGATACATTAAGCTTTGCAAATGGCGAAGTGATATATGGCCGTCCTTATAAGAGTGGCCGTGAAATATTTGGTGGGCTTGTATCCTTTGGTAAAATATGGAGGGTAGGAGCCGATGAGGCTACAACTATTTCATTTAAGACAGATACAAAATTTGGTGGTGCAGGTATACCTGCCGGTACTTATACATTATTTGCCTTAGTGACTGAAAAAGAGTGGACACTAATATTGAATTCCCAATTAGGACAATGGGGAGCTTTTTCTTACGAAAAGAATAAAGAAAAAGATATTGCTAAAGTATCTGTGCTGACCGAAAAATTCGACGAAGAGATTGAGCAATTCACCATCAGGTTCGAAGAGGATGATAAGAAAATGATCATCGAATGGGATACCACTAGGGTTGTAATCAATCTTGATTATTAATTCGAATTACGAATGAATTTCAGGTTTCGCTGAATGCCTGCGTACTTCGAACGGCGCAAAGGAGATTCCTTAAATATATTTTTAAAACTTTCTTCTGTCATTGCTTCCCATTCTTTTGTTGATAGATTTAATATTTCCGGCAAAGGTGTAAAAGCAGTTTCGTTATTGGGTTTGCTGAAGCGGTTCCAGGGGCAAACATCCTGGCAGGTATCACAACCAAACATCCAGTTGTCAAACTTACCTTTCATTTCTTCGGGTATCAGCATGTCTTTTAATTCAATGGTGAAATAAGAAATGCATTTGCTGCCATCAACAACTTTATCCGGCAAAATGGCATCTGTCGGGCATTCATCTATACATCGGGTGCAGGTGCCGCAGTAATCTTTGGCAAAAGGATCATCGAATTCCAGTTCAAGATCAGTTATCAATGTGGCTATAAAAAAAAAGGAACCGCTTTCTTTGGTAATAAGGTTTCCGTTCTTGCCTATCCAGCCCAGTCCGCTTAGCTGTGCCCAGCTACGTTCCAGTACAGGTGCTGAATCTACAAAGCCCCGGCCATGTATGTCACCGATCTCTTTTTTTATATTATCTAAAAATGTATATAGGTTTTCCCTTATCACTTCGTGGTAGTCCTTTCCAAATGCGTATTTGGAAATTTTTGGTGTACCTGCATTTTGTGATACAGATGGGAAATAATTCTTAAGTAATGTGATAACAGACTTTGCACCAGGCACCAGTTTCGCCGGATCAATACGAAGGTCAAAATAATTTTCCATGTATTGCATACTGCCATGCAGCCCTTTTTGTAACCATTGGTCTAATCTTATAGCGTCAGCATCTAATTTCCGTGCCTGTGCAATGCCACAATAGGAAAAGCCAAACTGCCGGGCAGTCTGTTTAATGAAGTTTGTATTTTTTGTAGGATTGCTCAGTTGCTAAGGTTTTATATCTTGAAATATAGTTGTGTTTACTGCAAACTTTTGGATTTTTTATGTAAAATTGAATAACCATTTTTTATTATCCATATTTATTATCACACACCATGAAGCGATGTAAGTTAATTATTCTTGCAGCTTGTTTGTTGTCCGTACATTTTATGAAAGCTCAGGGGCCAAAAATCAAATTTGGCAACATTTCGCCAAAAGATTTTGAACCAACTGTATATGCAGTGGATAGTAGTGCCTCTGCGGTAGTATTGGCCGACATCGGAACATCCTATTTTGAAGGCAATAATAAAAATTCTGTATCCCTGTTCTTTAAAAATTTCCGTCGGGTACATATTCTGAATAAGAATGGATACGATATTGCCACAGTGGAAATTTATCTCTATACCAGCGACGGAGTTGATGAAGAACTGGAAGGGTTAAAGGCAGTAACGTACAATCTTGAAAACGGAAAAGTTGTGGAAACAAAGCTTGATATTAAAACTGCCCTTTTTAAAGAACAGGTCAATAAAAACTTCATACTACGAAAATTTACTTTTCCGAATATAAAAGCTGGATCAATAATTGAATATGAGTACACACAGAAATCAGAATATATATTTAACCTGCAACCCTGGAATTTCCAGGGAGACTACCCAAGGCTTTGGAGTGAGTACACAGTAAAGATGCCACAGTTCTTTAACTATGTCACCTTGGTACAGGGCTATAATACTTATTTTATTAAAGAACAAAAACAAACCAGGGAAACGTATTTTATAGCTGACTCACGAAGTATTGGCAGTACAGAAAGAGTTTCATTTAGTGCCAATGTAACAGAATTCCGATGGGCAATGAAGGATGTACCGCCTCTAAAGATCGAAGGTTTTACTTCTACATTAAAGAATCATATTTCAAGAATTGAGTTTCAATTACAGTCGCAGCAAGAACCTTTCACACCAAGAAGTATAATGAATACATGGCCGGTGGTGGCTAAAGGGTTACTTGAAAGAGATGATTTTGGCATGCAATTGATCAGAGATAATAGCTGGTTAAAAGATGTTATGTCTGAAGCAATAAATGATGCTGCTGATCAAATGACAAAGGCCCGGAATATTTATGCATGGGTAAGGGATAATATTACTTGCACAAATCATAACGGCCGATACATTGAACAATCTTTAAAAAATGTTTTGAAAAGCAGAAAAGGAAGCGTAGCTGAAGTGAACATGTTGTTGATTGCAATGTTACGAAAGGCGGGAATTTCTGCTGACCCTGTTTTGCTGGGTACAAAATCGCATGGATATACTCATACTATTTATCCGTTGATGGACAGGTTCAACTATGTGATCTGCCGTATGCTTGATGGGGAGAGGGCAATTTATCTTGATGCCAGTGAACCGGGAATGGGCTTTGGTATTCTCAGTTATGAATGCTATAACGGTCATGCAAGGGTCATTGATGAAAATGCAACGGCCATCGAATTGAATCCAGATGAGTTAAAAGAGTCTAAGTCAACAACTGTCTTTATCATCAATGATGAAAAAGCAAATTCTATTGGAAGTTTTACACAGGTGCCAGGTACTTATGAATCATATTTTATACGAAAGCAAATAAAGGAAAAAGGGAAGGATAATTTTATTAAAGATGTAAATAAAGTAATTGGTACTGAGATTGAAATTACTGCCAATCGTATTGATTCGGTTAATAAATACGATTATCCGGTGGCTTATAATCTTGAGTTTAACTGGAATCCTGAAAAGGCAGAAGTATTATACTTTAACCCTATGTTTGGCGAAGGCTATAAAGAAAACCCTTTTAAATCGGCCAGGCGGTTGTATCCTGTAGAAATGCCATATACAAAAGATGAGATATTTACTTTACAAATGGAAATACCAGCGGGGTATGTAATTGATGAATTGCCGAAACAGGCCATTGTAAAATTCAATGAGGAGGGAGACGCAATGTTCGAATATCGTATATCATCTTCGGGTGGCAGCATCACATTCCGGTCAAGGCTTGTAATCAAACGGACATATTTTGCACCAGACGAATATGAAAGCCTGAGGGAGTTTTTTAGTTTTATTGTAAAAAAACACAACGAACAGGTTGTGTTCAAAAAGAAAGCAAATCCATGAGGAAGTCGTTGTTGATTTTACCCGTTTTATTTTTTGCAATTAAAGGGATAGCCGGTGACGGTGAATATGCTGTTTCGAAGATAGCACCGGCACTTTTAAAAAATACCCATGTAGTTAAGCGTATAGATATTACAACATATGAAGTAATTTCTTACACCAAGGTAAGGTATTACCAGAAGTATGCTGTTACTATATTAGATGAAATAGGAGACAAGCATGCAGGGGTTGAAGTGTATTATGATAATTTGCGGACCTTTAAATCACTTGATGGAAAGCTTTTTGATGCATACGGAAAAGAAGTAAAGACAGTTAAAAACAAGGATATAAAAGATTATAGTGCGACAAGTGGGTATAGTCTCATGGAGGATAACAGGGTTAAGGTTCATGATTTCAACTGGAGGAGTTACCCTTATACAGTTGAATATGAGTATACAGTAGAGTATAACAATACATTTATTTTCCCAAGATGGCAACCACAATATACCCATGATATCTCGGTAGAAAGTGCATCTATGACCGTCAAATGTCCTGATTGGTACACCTTTCGTTATAAAGCCTTTAATTATGAAAAAGAACCAGACATAACTTTTGAAAAAGAAATTAAAAGCTATGCATGGTCTGTAAATAATTTGCCTTCCATTTCAAGGGAATTTGCTGCACCCGAGTTATCAAGCCTTACTACTTCTGTTTATTTCAGTCCCGAAAAATTTGAAATAAAGAACTATAAAGGAACAATGTCTTCCTGGAGTGATTTTGGCAAATTTCAGATTGAATTAAATAAAGGGAGGGATATCTTGCCTGAACATGTAAAACAAAAAGTTCATTCATTGACAGATGGTATCAGTGATGTAAGGCAAAAAATAAATGTTTTATATAAATACCTGCAGGAGAATACCAGGTACATAAGTATTCAATTGGGGATCGGCGGTTTTCAGCCTTTTGATGCAGCGTATGTTGCCAAAAATGCATATGGTGATTGTAAAGCTTTAAGTAACTACATGTACTCACTACTTAAGGAAGCGAATATTAAATCGCATTATACACTTATACGGGCTGGGTATGGAGAATACTTCTTTATACCTGATTTTGCCTATGATCCATTCAATCATATTATTTTACTGGTCCCTGCCGGGAAGGATACAGTTTGGTTAGAATGTACCAGTCAAACTTTACCGGCAGGTTACCTGGGTTCACACACCAATAACAGGTATGGGTTGGCAATTAATGACGAAGAAGGATTTCTTGTACATACACCCATATACAGTGTAAATGAAAATACAACTACCCGGAATGTAAAAGCTGTATTGGACAATGAAGCTACATTGAATATAAAAAGCAGTACCGTATATAAAGGAATGGAACAGGATAACCTGCATATGATGGTCAATAACCTTTCAAAAGAAAAAGTAAAAGAGATACTCGAGGAACAATTGGATTTTGCGACTTATGATATCAATAGCTTCGAATACAAAGAGAATAAAACTTCCCTGCCAACCATTGATGAGAAGCTGGACATTACAGTTAGCAATTATGCCACTATTAGTGGCCGCAGGTTATTCATCATGCCTAATGTAATGACAAAGAGCCATCGAAAACCGATAGCAGATGAAGAAAGAAAATATGATATTATCCTTACTTACGAATACAGGGACATTGATACCATTGAGATAACAATACCTGCAGGATATGGCGCTGAATCTATTCCAGGAGATATTACAGTAAGTTCCCCTTTCGGAAAGTATAGTTTGTCTGTAAAGTTTGCCGATAATAAACTGACTTGCTACCGTAGTATGGAACAGTACAGTGGCCGCTTCCCCCCCAAAGAATACAAGGCCATGGTTAAGTTTTATGAAACCATCTACAAAGCTGATCGTAGCAAGATGGTATTAGTTAAAAATGAAGAAGCGAAAAAAGGATTTTGATTAAATTATTTACAATCATTCTTCATTTGTTCATCAACGACCTTTTTTAAGTTAAGATGAGCATCGGCTCTTTCTTCCCCTAAAAAATTCTTTACAAAAACAAGATATGCATAACCCCTGTAAAAATCAACCATGGGCCATGTACCGAATAAACCGGGGCTGGACAATGTTGTAGCAATGGTTGTTTTCGTAACGCTTACATCGCCAGGTGGCATTGGTACAAGAGGCTTGTTATATGGATTACCATTTACTGTTGTCTTTGTAAAAACAATTTCCTCCAGTACCCAGCTACCTGATGCATATTTAAATCCTTGAGCAGACTTTGGAGCATAAGCAATTTGATCCAGGGAATTTTGTACCAACCTCATTTCATTTACTGAGCTTTCACTAAGTATTTGCACACCATTATACTTTCCTTTATTCAATAGCATCATTAAGAACTTCATATAATCATCTGCTGTTGATTTAGCACCACCTGATGGATTCACCGGCCCGCCATTCACTTCTGCGAAAGTTGTCTTCGTCATACCCAGCGGAGTAAAGAGTTTGGTGCGGATCAGTATCTCAAATTTCTTTTTGCTGATCACTTCCAGCACACGGCCTGCAATATTCAGCCCGATATTGCCATACCAGAAATCAGTTCCTGCATTGGCCCGTATGTCTCTTGCGGCAAAATCATTTACCTCTTCTTCGAGGGAAGCCAGTTTTTTTCTTTTGAATAATTTTTTTAATAACCCGCCTTCATCTTCAATACCGGTCATATGGCTCAGGCAATGTCGGATGGTGATATAACTTTTAAAATATTTTTCAAACTCAGGAATATATTTTACCAGCTTATCGTCCAGTGATAATTTTCCTTCATCCACGAACTGCATCACCAAAGCTGCTGTCAGCCATTTACTACAACTGGCAATCGGTGCCTGGGTTTTACTGTTAAATCCTCCAACTTCTTTTTTATAAAGCATGGAGTCTTTATCCCATATCATAATAACCAGGTTTTCGCCCAATATTTTTTGTTTAGCCTCTATTTCGCTATCTAATGCAGACCATTTGTATTGTGAAAAAAGGGGCTGCACTGATAGCAGCAGTACAATGAGTTGTGATATTATTTTCATCTGGTAATTAAAGTTGTTAAATTTTATTGTTTCTTAAATATACTGATGCTGCTACTACACGGAAAACCACTGAAGCTAATTGTACCGTCACTT
>CAYVSH010000023.1:0-28609 GCA_964453625.1 uncultured Chitinophaga sp. | reverse complement strand
ATAAGATAAAAGTAAGAGTAGAACTCCGTGTTGACCGTGATATGGAATATGTGCACATGAAAGACATGAGAGCATCTGCGCTGGAACCTGTGAATGTTTTAAGCAGTTATAAATACCAGGGCGGATTGGGATATTACGAAAGCACTAAAGATGCCAGTACCAATTTCTTCTTTAGTTATTTAAGAAAAGGAACCTATGTTTTTGAATATCCGTTGTTCGTAACACATACTGGTAATTTCAGCAATGGTGTAACAACGATACAATGTATGTATGCGCCGGAGTTTACTTCGCATTCAGAAGGTGTCCGGATAACAGTAGAATAAAGAAAATGCTCAATATACAATTCTCAATGTTCATTTTACAAAGACTTCAACCGGATTGAACATTGAGAATTGTGCATTGATTATTGAGCATTACATTTGCCTATGCAGGTAGATTATCTCATAATAGGTCAGGGGATTTCCGGCACATGGCTCTCATACTATCTCCAAAAGGAAAACAAATCATTTCTTGTAATAGATAATAATTTCATAAATGCTCCATCAAGGATTGCCGCAGGTATCATTAATCCTGTTACCGGAAGAAGACATGTGGAAGTGTGGCTGGCTGATGAAGTGATGCCATTTGCTAATTCAGCATATACTAACTTAGGAAAAGAACTTGGCATTACTGCTATCTCACAAAAAAACATCGTTGACCTTTTTCCAAGTCCGCAAATGCGGCAAAGCTTTATACAGCGGGTAGAAGAAAAAGCAAAATATGTCTCAGCACCTGAAAAACAAAATAGCTTTTTTGATTACTTCAATTACGATTTTGGTTGCGGACAAATAGCTCCCGTTTACACTGTTCATCTTGATTCTTTATTGCCAGTATGGCGAAATCGATTAAAAGAAAAGAGCATCTTGCTGGAAGAAGAATTTGACATCACTCAATTAAAAGTTTACCAAGAAGGCATCCAATATAAAGACATTACAGCGGATAAAATTATTTTCTGCGATGGTAACAACAGTGCAGATAATCCTTATTTCAGTTTATTGCCTTTTGCCCCAAACAAAGGCGAAATGCTGTTGGCAGAAATCAACGACCTGCCCACAACTAATATTTATAAAAAAGGAATGATGCTGGCACCGCTTTCAGCCAAAGGAATGTGGTGGATAGGCTCCAACTACGCCTGGGAATTTGACAACCCATATCCTACTCCGACATTCAGAGAAAAAACAGAAACATTATTAAAGGAATGGCTCAAGGTTCCGTTCAAAATAATTGATCATCTTGCCGGAATCCGGCCTGCTACAATGGAAAGAAGGCCGTTCATTGGTTTCCATCCAATGCATCCCGCAATCGGAATGTTGAACGGAATGGGTACTAAAGGTTGCTCCCTTGCACCATACTTTGCCCGGCAATTAGTTGATCATTTGCTATACAATAAAACACTTAACCCCGAAGCAGACATACACCGGTTTCAAAAAATTCTTTCCCGAAAAGTTTTGTAGGCGAGCCGAATCACTATTTTAGTACTTTCTATTTTTAAAAATCAAACCACTGTATGAATTCATTTGATACTAATACTTACGCAGTACCGGCTTCTTTTCGTCGCATGGAGAATATGCATGTTGTATTCTGGCTCTTTAAAGACATAAGCTGGTGTATGATCTGGGAAGAGCTGGGCATTATCATGATTGCTCCAACACTTTCCATTGCAATCTGGATATCGTGGAAAAACAGGCACATTAAATCTGAACTGGCTCATAACCTAGCTATAGTATTCTGGATATCTGCCAACTCTTATTGGATGATCAGCGAATTCATGGTTTTTGATGAGGCTATAATATGGCAGGAGTTCACCGGTAAGCATATATCACTCATACCATTTCTTGCAGGTGTATTTGTATTAGCCTGGTATTACCTGGTGCAGCGTCCGAAAGAAATAAGATTAAACAAAGCAGTTACGATGTAATAGCTAATTGCTTTTTTCTTTTTACTTCCTTAAAGTAGCGACGAACGTAATAGATGATGGTCAGGGTAAGCATGGTGGACGGATTTTTACAGTTTTCTTAAATAAGATTCGGATTCAACTTTAAATATAATCAACGATTCCCCAAAATGCAAGCGGGGAGGCAATTATCTTATCTTTGATGCCATTTTAAAGGGTTTTATTAAATATAAACCCTTAGTCATAAATCAATTAAAATTGTCAGGCAATCATGTACAGAACTCACACTTGTGGCGAATTAAGAACAGCGAATAAAGGAATAGAAGCTACTCTTGCCGGCTGGGTACAAACAGTTAGAAAATTCGGAGCCATTACTTTTATAGATCTGCGGGACAGGTATGGCATTACCCAATTACTGTTTGGAGAAGATTTGAATAAGCAACTTGAAGAAAATCCATTGGGAAGAGAGTTTGTTCTACAAGCCACCGGAACAGTAAATGAAAGAAGCAACAAGAATCCAAACTTACCAACAGGTGATATTGAAATTAATGTATCATCCTTTAAGATATTAAACAAATCAGCTGTACCTCCTTTTACTATTGAAGACAAAACAGATGGTGGTGATGACCTGCGGATGAAATACCGGTTCATGGATCTTCGCCGGAATGCAGTAAAGAAAAACCTGGAGCTGCGCTATGCAGTAAACCGTGCAGCCCGGAATTATTTACATAACCAGGGTTTTATGGATATTGAAACGCCATTCCTAATAAAATCAACACCGGAAGGTGCAAGGGATTTTGTAGTTCCATCCAGAATGAACCCCGGGCAATTCTATGCATTACCACAATCACCACAAACATTCAAGCAATTATTAATGGTAAGTGGTTACGACCGTTATTACCAGATTGTAAAATGTTTCCGTGACGAAGACCTGAGAGCTGATCGTCAACCTGAGTTTACTCAGATAGATTGTGAAATGGCCTTTGTAGAACAGGAAGATATCCTGAACATGTTTGAAGGAATGGTAAAACATATTCTGAAAGATGTAAAAGGGATTGACTATACAGAGAAATTAGAACGGATGACATGGGAAGACGCTATGTGGAATTATGGCAATGATAAACCGGATATCCGTTTTGATATGAAAGTGTTGAACCTGAAAAAACCTTCAACTGTTTTCATTGACAAAAAAGATAATGCTGCATTAATCAATGGTGCAGACTTTAAAGTTTTTGATGAGGCAGAAACTGTTGTAGCTATTGCTGTACCCGGTTGTGCTGACTATTCAAGAAAACAAACCGATGAACTGACCGAATGGGTAAAGCGACCACAGATAGGCATGAAAGGATTAGTCTTCATTAAAGTAAATACAGACGGTACTTATAAAAGCAGCGTAGATAAATTCTACAGTGAAGAAAAATTAAAAGCCATTGCAGATGCTGCTAATGCCAAAGCTGGTGATTTAGTTTTAGTTCTTGCCGGTGCGGAAGAAAGAACAAGAAAAGCCATAAGTGATCTGCGAATGGAAATGGCAACCCGCCTTGGCATGAGAAAAGAGGATGAATTCAAACTGCTATGGGTAATAGACTTCCCGCTATTTGAATACGATGAAGAAGGAAATCGTTGGGTGGCCCGTCATCATCCGTTTACTGCACCAAAGCCGGACCAGATTGACATTATGATCAATAACAATCCGGCAATTGAAAATGCTGTAGAATATTTGAAACATCCGTACGCAAACATCAAAGCCAATGCATATGATATGGTGCTGAACGGTAACGAAGTTGGCGGAGGTTCTATCCGTATCTTCCAAAGAGAGTTACAGGAAAAAATGTTTGCCGCTTTAGGAATGGACGCTGCAGAACAGCAACACAAGTTTGGATTCTTATTGGGTGCATTTGAATACGGGGCTCCTCCGCATGGTGGTATCGCTTTTGGATTCGACAGACTTTGTGCCATCATCGGCGGCAGCGAGATCATCCGTGACTTTATTGCTTTCCCGAAAAATAACAGTGGCAGAGATGTAATGCTGGATGCACCGGCTACAATTGATGAGAAGCAATTTGACGAGTTGCAAATAAAACTAAATTTGAAATAGCTTTAATTCTTCAACATTTGAATTAAAACTTTTTGTACTTTTTCTGAGTTAGGCAGCATCGCTTTCTCTAATCCCATATTCATTGGTACGGCAGGAGTATTAAGAGCTCCCAATACTTCCACAGGTGCATCAAGGTATTGAAAACAGTTTTTAGAAATTCGGCCAGCTAAAGCTTCTGCAAAAGAATTGTTTTGCTGTTCTTCGGTCAATACCAAACATTTTCCATGAGCTTTTACTCTTTCATAAATCAGTTCCTCATCCAGCGGATATAATGTACGCAGATCAACTACTTCAACCTGTCCGTTCAATTGCTTCGCTGCTGCTTTTGCCCAATACACTCCCATTCCGTAAGTTATGGTCACACAGCTTTCGCCATTATCAATTTTATTCTGGTCAGCCTTCACAACAATATTTGCTTTACCAAATGGGAGAATATAATCTTTAGAAGGCTCAGGCATTTTTGCATCTTCCGTTCCCGGTACTTTGCTCCAGTATAGTCCTTTATGTTCCAGCATCACCACAGGGTTGGGATCATAGTATGCAGCTTTCATGAGGCCTTTCATATCCGCCGCATTGGATGGATAAGCTACCTTGATCCCTTTAATTGATAACACGGTTGTTTCTACACTACCGCTATGATAAGGACCACCGCCGCCATAAGCACCAACCGGAACTCTTAATATCATCGATACCGGAAACTTACCACAACTCAGGTAACAACTTTTGGAAACCTCCGTTACCAGTTGATTAAAACCTGGATATATATAGTCAGCAAATTGTACTTCTACAATCGGCTTCAATCCAACAGCACTCATGCCAACGGTTGAACCAACTACATAAGCTTCCTGTATTGCAGTGTTAAATACTCTGTGATCGCCAAACTTCTCTCCCAATGTGGCTGCTTCTCTAAAAACACCGCCCAATCTTTTTCCAACATCCTGTCCGTATAGCAATGCTTCCGGATGTTGTTCCATCAGTTCTCTTATGGCAAATAAAGCTGCATCCACCATCACCACTTTTTCTCTTCCCGCCGGGCTCCTCTCTCCCTTTTCCTCGGTCACAGTTGTTGGAGCAAAAACAAATTGCTCCACCGTGGCAGGATCAGGTTCCGGTACAGCCACTGCTTTCGCAAAATCAGCAGCTACCAATTCGGCAGCTTCTTTTTCTATTGCTATTATTTCATTTTCATTTATACCTCTTTCCAATAACTTCTTTCGAAGTTTTGGATTAGGATCATGTTCTTCATGCTTTGCCCAATCCTCATCGCTTCTATAAAATTCTTTTCGTACACCACTTGTATGATGTCCTAATAACGGAACCTGTGCATGTACGAGATAAGGTTTTCTTTCCCAGCGAACAAAATCACAAACATCTTTCATCACCAGGTACGATGCTTCAAAATCACTACCATCTACCTGCACTCTGTTCATTCCCTTAAAACCGGCAGCATATTCGTAAGCATTCATAGCCCTTGCTTCACCAGCCGTAACACTGATGCCCCAGTTATTATCCTGCACCAGGTAGATGATGGGTAATTGTTTTAACACTGCAAATTGAAATGCTTCACTTACTTCTCCTTCAGTTATACTGGCATCGCCCAATGAACATATGACTAATGGTAGTTCTCCGTTTGTACCTTTTTTCAATCTACCAGGTAAATGATTTTCAATGTATTGAACTCCTTGTGCCAATCCTGTTGTTGGTATCACCTGCATACCCGTTGCACTGCTCTGGTGTATCATGGTTGGCTTATCATCACCTCTATAGTTTGGATGCGAATAGTATTCCCTTCCTCCTGTAAAAACATCATCTCCTTTAGCCAGCAGTTGCAGCATCTGCTGATAGGGTGTGAATCCAATTCCCATAATAATACTTTCATCACGGTAATATGGGCTTACATAATCCTGTGGCTGCAATTGAAATGCCGTAGCCAATTGTATAGCTTCATGGCCTCTTGAAGTAGAATGAACGTATTTACAAATGGAACGATTTGCCTCATAGGTTTCCGCCATTACTTTCGCCTGGCTCATCATCCTGTATGCTCTCAATAATATATTGGTATCAATCATGTAATGCAAACAATGGTAATGGCAAATTTAAGGTAAAGCACTCCGCCATAAAAAGAAAAGCCACCCGTTAATACGAATGGCTATCTGATTGCAGTTGTTTTTGGTTGCCGTCACTGAATTATCAGTGACATATATTAATAATGAATGATTCTTTATTTTACTTCCAGTTCAAAAAGGCTGTCATCTTCAATGAACCCTTCCAGTTCATCACCTACTACAGCTTCACCTACTCCGGCTGGCGTTCCGGTAAATATCACATCACCGATATTCACTGAAAAATAGTTAGAGATATATGTAACGATCTGGTCGAAACTGTGGATCATATTCGATGAATTTCCTTGTTGCACCAGTTCCTTATTCTTATACATACAGAAATTAATATCCTTTTTATTCTTTATACCCGCAATCGGTATCCACTTACCTATTACAGCAGAATTATCCCATGCTTTTGCTTTTTCCCAGGGCAGCCCTTTTGCTTTCAATTCATTCTGAATATCACGGGCTGTAAAATCAATTCCAACGGTAATAGCATCATAATATTTACCTGCAAATTTTTCCTGGATATATTTACCATTTTTACTTATACGAAGAACCAGTTCACATTCGTAATGCAGTTCGTTTGTAAATTCAGGATAATAAAACGGTGTGTGTGGCTGCAGCAGGGCACTCTTGGGTTTCATAAAGATCACCGGTTCATCCGGAACTTCATTACCAAGTTCGGCAGCATGAGCAGCATAGTTACGACCAACACAAAAGATTTTCATAAACAGGTTGAGTTTTGAATTAAATACGTTGGATACTTTACCCTGTGGTTGTTTATCACAAGTATTCATTGGTTTCAATAAGTAGATTGGATTTTAATACCCTGTTCCTGTACTTGGCAGGGTCATCGGGAAACAATAGCCGGATTGCTAAAGTAAGTAATCAATCTGATTTATCATAGCGAAAACACCTTATTATTTATCAGGTTCATGGCAGCGGCAATACCTTGTGTTGCAAAGATTTCAATAGCTTCAACCGCCCCTTCAATTTTTAATTTTACCACAGGTTCTTCTGCTTTTGTCCATTTACCAAGTACAAAATCCGACTGGTGACCTTTGGGATAATCATTCCCGATACCAAAACGGAGCTTCGCATAATCCTTTGTCGCTAATAACTCTTGTATGCTTTTCAACCCATTATGTCCACCATCGCTTCCTGTAGGTCGTAGCCTCACTTTTTCAAGTGGCAGTGCCAGTTCGTCCAGTATCACTAGAATATTTTCTAAAGCTATTTTTTCCTTATCCATCCAATACTTTATCGCCTTTCCGCTCAGGTTCATATAGGTGGTGGGACAAATGCAAACAAAAGTTTTGCCTTTCCATTTCACATCGGCAACATAAGCCAGCCTGTCGGTACGGAAACTACCTCCATGCTTTTGAACGAAAGCTGCCACCACATCAAACCCGATATTATGCCGGGTGTGTGCATATTCATTCCCAATATTTCCAAGTCCGGCTATTAAAAACTTCATTCGGTTCAATTATAATTGGAATTTATTGCAAATATGGCCAAAGATTTTGCTAACAAAAAACCCGTTCGCAACTGCAAAACGGGTTTTAAGTATATTTCAATAAAACTTACTTCTTCTTTTCTGCAGTTGCGGCAGCAGGTGCAGCAGCAGCGGCAGGTGCAGCAGCCGAAGCAGCAGGTGTAGCAGCAGCTTCTTCCTGTTTCAATTGCCTTGTCAATACAACTGATGCAATCGGAATACGGGGAGAATTCAGAATTTCATAATTATCTACTTTCACATCTTCCACACGGATGTTGCCATTCAGCTCAAGATTGTCAATGCTAACCTCGATCTGCTCTTTCAGGTATTTTGGAAAGGTCTTTACTTTCAGTGATTTCATTTTGGTGATCAACTTACCGCCGTCCTTAACACCAATAGAAGTACCGACAAACTTTAAAGGAATATCAGCTATCACTTTTTTGTTCTCTACCAGTTCCAGCAGATCAATGTGGATCAGCTTGTCAGTCACTTTGTCAAACTGCAGATCTTTTAAAATTGTTTTGTATGTTTTACCATCCAGTTTTACTTCAGCTATCTGGAAGCTGGGTGTGTACACCAGTGATTTAAAAGCTGCAGCAGGAGCATGAAAATTGATCTCCTGTTCACCGCCATAAATTACACCGGGCACTAATTCCTGAGAGCGGAGTTGTCGGGTGGCGCCTTTGCCGAATCCGGTCCTCAGTTGTCCTTCGATTGTAATTGATTTCATGTGTTATGTTGTTTAAATGTTTACTTATCTCTGCGCTGCGAATGAACAAAGAGACTTGTTATGCTCTTGTTCTCATATGCATTGCGGATGGCAACAGCAAAAAGTTCAGCCACACTCAGCACTTTTATCTTTGAACTTTCTTTCTTCACTGGAATAGTGTCACATACTATTAGTTCTTCCAGTACACTGTTCTCTATATTCTCATATGCTTTGCCGCTTAAAACAGGATGGGTTATTAAAGCCCTCACAGTTTTTGCCCCTTTCTCTTTTAAAAGACCTGCACTTTTTGCCAGCGTTCCACCGGTATCGCAGATGTCATCAATGATCACTATGTCTTTATCAGTAACATCCCCTATCACTACCATGCTAGCAATCTCGTTTGCCCTTTTACGGTGCTTATCGCAGATCACCATTTCTGCATTGAAATAACTGGCTATTTCCCTGATACGGTTTGTTGCTCCCACATCGGGGGCCGCAAAGGTAAGGTTTTCAAGTCTCAGATTCTCTATATATGGGATAAAAACTGCGTGGCTGTCTAAATGGTCAACTGGAATATCAAAATAGCCTTGAATTTGAGGGGCATGTAGATCCATTGTAATGACCCTGTCGGCCCCGGCAGCAACTAACATATTGGCTACCAGCTTGCTACCTATTGCTACTCTTGGCCGGTCTTTTCTATCCTGACGGGCATAACCATAGTAAGGAATAACTGCGATCACTTTATCCGCAGAAGCCCTTCTGGCAGCATCAATCATCAGGAGTAGCTCCATCAGATTTTCGGAAGGGGCAAATGTGCTTTGCACCAGAAAAACATAATCTCCTCTTACACTTTCTAAGAAAATAGGGCTTATCTCCCCATCGCTAAATCGTTGAATATTAACTTTTCCGAGCCTTGTTCCGAATTGTTTACAGATTTGCTCGGCCAGTTGTTGTGAGCCTGTACCAGAGAAAATTTTAGCTGATTGCATGGCAGAAAAAATGTGCGGCGAAGATACACATTCACATATTGGAATTGCAAAAAAACAACTTCAAAATGCATCTTATGTAATGGCCTCACATAAATCCACCAATAAGTCAATATTTATTTCGCTGCCAGCTGATCAGCAGAAATGCTAATTTGTTCAATCGGAATATTTTTTTCCTCACCAAACTTTGCTGGTTTAGCATTGCAACTATAGAATAGTGCCGAGCAAATAAAAATGGAGAATATTAATGCCACCACATACACCACTGCAAAAAATAAGATGGGGTGAAGGGAACCTACCGGGGTAAAATTCCTGGTTTTCATAAAAATTGGTTTTAGTTTTTCAAAAATTGGATACTGGTGGCTGCCATTACCGCAAAGTGGTATTGACAGAATAAAAATATTACCTATACTTGTTCCATGCAAGAGCACAAGTACTCAATAAAGCAATGGGCAAAAGACGACCGGCCAAGAGAAAAATTACTAAATAACGGACCAGAAAACCTGAGTAATTCAGAGCTTTTGGCCATTCTGATTCATAATGGCAGCAAGGAAAAATCTGCTGTTGACCTTGCTAAAGAAATATTGAAATTGGGTAAAGATAACCTGGGTGAATTAGGTAAACTTTCCATTACCGACCTGATGAAAATAAAAGGTATTGGAGAAGCGAAAGCTATTACGATTGCTGCTGCATTGGAACTTGGTAGAAGAAGACAAACTGCAACCCCATTGGGTAAACCTGTAGTAAGTAGTAGTGCCGATATAGCTGATTATTTAAAAACAAAACTCAAAGACTATCGCCATGAAGTATTTGCTGTAATTTTTCTGAACAGGGCCAATAAGATCAATCATTTTGAGATCGTAAGTGAAGGCGGTATCACCGGTACAGTTGCTGATCCAAGAATAATTTTAAGAAAGGCATTGGAACAGGACGCTGTTAATATCATCCTCTGTCATAACCATCCTTCCGGCAGCCTGAAACCAAGCCGGGCTGATGAACAACTTACTTCGAAAATAACAGAAGCCGCAAGGTTCTTAGATATAACCGTACTCGACCATATCATCGTAAGTGAAGATGGATATTATAGCTTTGCTGATGAAGGAATATTATAGTTAGAAACTCAAATGAGTCATATAAGCCAGTTTTGACTTGTATGACTCATTTGACATATTTGACCTACCTGACACCTCAAGCCTGTGCTGCAGGACCGCCAAAATTAAACGGCATGGCAACTTCCTCAAGATCTTTAATAGCCCCGTTCATGGATTCGTATTTCTGGATATTTTCCGTTATCGCTTTCATGAAACGTTTGGCATGTTGAGGCGTAAGGATGATCCTTGACTTTACTTTACTTTTGGGTGTGCCCGGCATTACACTAACAAAGTCAATTACAAACTCCGCATGTGAATGAGTGATAATAGCAAGGTTGGCATAAGTGCCTTCCGCTACCTCTTCCGATATTTCAATATTAAGCTGGTTGGGAGCATCATGCTGCTGATCATTCATATAAAGTACGTTGATTTTAATTATTAAGAGATTCAAATGCCTTTTTCAATGCCGACTCTGGGTTGGATGAAAAATCATCCCCATTCACAATATTGGAAAGATCCTTCACTTTCTTAAATTCCTTTATCACTGATGAAGCATTTGCCTTTATTTTTTTGACCTCCTTGGTTTCAGTGTTGGTATAATAATAATCATACAGGAGATCAAACTGGCGCAACTCAGATTGCACATAATTGGTGGAAACATATCCAAGTTCCGATTTATATCTTTTGTAAAGACTGTAGGTCTTCCCCTTATAAATTTCAAGGTAATAATATTTATCATCACTACCGATGTGACTGCCATATACAAATTTCAAAGGCTTCGTTATATCTAACTCTGGGTTTTCGTTTATCACAAAGGAATCAACAGAACCAGGTTCTTTAACCAGTGGCTTATCCGGGTTAGCGGTTGAATAGAATTCGACTTCCTGGTTATAGGTATTATAACTCAATGAAATATTATACGCTTTTGCTTCGGTACTAAAAAGATTGCCTTTGTTTCTCTCGCCAAAGAGATATGATGTTCCAATTACCCTATATTGACCGATGAGCTTATAAACACCTTCTCCCGTTTTTTCCCTGATCAGGCGATTATAGCTAAGTGCATTGTCAACATAACCGGGTGATCCGGGTTGTGCATCAGTAATAATTGGTAAACAAAAAAATGACATTACAATACATAAGTGCAAAAGAGGGAATACGGAATTTGATTTTTTCAAAATAAATAAGTTTTAGAAGTAATAGAATTTCAACATATTAACGGTTCAGTTCTTCAAACACAATTCGAAGAGCATTTTCTGGGTTCTGATCAAACATTTCATTCGTAATGACACCAGAGAGATCCTTTACAGATTTAAACTCTTTAATTACAGTATAGGCATTTGCTTTTATTTTCTCTATCCCTTTTGAAGTGGATGAGACATAATAATAATCATAGTTCAGGTCAAATCTCCGCAGATCTGGCTGTGCAATATTCGTCTCAACATATCCAAGAGCTGATTTATACCGCTTATAAATGCTATAATTCTTCCCGGCATAGATCTCCTGGTAATAATATTTTTCCTTTATACCTAAAACACTAGCATACACAAATTTTAATTTACCTGCAATGCCAATTTCCGGGTTGGCATGTATAATAAAGGAATCTACAGTGCCAACTTCCCTTACTAGAGGCTTATCCGGATTGGATGTGGAGTAAAACTCCAGCTCCTGGTTGTAGGTATTATAACTAATATAAATATTATACGCTTTGACCTCAGGTGCGAACATATCGCCACTATGGTGCTCTCCAAAAAGAAACTGTGTACCAACCACTTTATATGGCCCTATCAATGTATAATTTCCGTCTGTTGTTTGCTGCAATAATTTATTATGATTCAGCGCAGGATCTGTCCATCCCCGGCTGTCGGGTGAACTGCCGGCTACATTCATCCGACCTGAATTAGCAGATAATGCTACAGGAACATTGGTAGACGCTTGTCCAAAAGAAGATTTGAAGAAACTTATCGTTATAAATCCTACTAATATAAACCTGGTAATTGAAAGTTTCATATTGATAAAATTTATTCTTTAATAATAAAGCAACACTAAATTATGATACTTTTTCCTAATCCGCCGAAACAAAGAATTCAATGATGTGAACGATGGGTCTGGCCTTATTTCAAAATCTTTAAAATGGATGATACGGAAAATTCCCTTTCAAATGATCCCATATAAGAACGATTCCTGGAAAAAATAACACAATAAGGAAAACTCTCGAATTGGTATTTTTTTATTCCTCCATACTTATAATCCTTTCCGATGATGAGGTTATCTATTTTTGACAATTTTTGTGCTGCAAAATAATTCCTGATTAGGTTAGTGCTTTCTATAGTAAGCATGACTAACTGGAATTTAGAAAATTTATCCTTATTCAGGACAATATCCTTTGTCAGTTGCCGGCAATGATCGCAGGTAGTTTGAAAAAAAAGAAATATAACCGGTTTGCTGCGGGAGATGTTACTGGTGTTCTTAACAGCACTGCTATCAGGTAATAAATACTCAATTGCGGGAAATCCCTTCCTGTCATTCTGCATCGTAGAGCCTGCCTGTCCGAAAGTAAACCCGGAGAAAGAGATTAAAAAAAGAAGTAAATAAAAAATTCTTGCTCTCATTTTGTACCTGTTAAAAAATGGTTGCCCAAAAATAAATGATTACTGGTTCTTATCTTAAATAACAAAGGGGGCACAATGTGACCCCTTTGTTAAAAAATCAAAAATATGTTATTATCTCGGACCTGTATAAATTAACGTATCAATCCAGCAACGAACAGGATTTACCGGTGGGTTGGGTAAATTACCACCAGCAGGTAAATTATAACCCCAAGCTAAATAAAATGTTTTGGTAGCAGGAACCCATCTTTGATCAGCTGCACCATATGTATTCCCATTCCATGATCTTACAGGATCATAAATTAAACCAGCTGGATCAGCATTAAATGCAACAGCCTGGTTATTTGCTGTATTTACGGAAATACCCAAAGTTTGGGAAGCAAAACAACAAGCTGGTCCGCCGCCACTTGTTAATGGAGTAAAGAATCCACCAGCCAATGGCCAATACAATCTTACACTGCTTGGTCCGGAAGTATGTAATTCCACATTAAATGTATGCGGGCCAAAGTCCGGCTGCAGTGAGGGGTGGAAGAAACGACCTCTCATAGTGTATTTGCCGTCATATGCATTCTTAACACCAAATACGACCAATAAATTCTTCATGTTTCCGGCAATAGTGTATCCACCGTTAACATCGCTGATCGTAAGACCTACAGCATATTGCCTGTTAGGGTCAAGCGTAGTTGTGTTACTAACCACTATTGGCAGGTCGTTAAAACGCTGACCGGCAGCTATTGTTAAAGTAGAACCTATTGTGTATAAAGCGGTAGGCATTGGTAAAATTGACGTACCATTAGCTGTATTATAGGCATTCAGCAGGGTTGTTGTGTTATTGGTAATAGTAACATTCACATCACTGCTTGGAACCACACCTGTAAGCATATTCACATTGGTCAAACCGGTAACGGTTTGAGGTGAAGTACTAACATCCAGACCAAAATCAACCTTGGCACTGGTACCAAACGAAAACCCAACACCGGGGGCCTGTGTGTCCGGGTCATTGATCCCGTATTCGTAGTTTTCAAATCCCTTGTCTTTTAAGCAACTTGCAAATCCTAAGGAAAGAGCTGCAAGCAGAAGGGAAGCATTGAATATTTTTTTCATATTTCTGATTTTATAAGTATTTCAAATTTAGTTTATATCCCAGAATATTTTAGTATACCTGTCTACATTTCCTTGTGCACTCACATTGGATGCATTGTAGTTATACTCTGTCTGTGGATATAAGAATCGAACAGGGATCTTCGTAGAAGTATTTTGCGGAGAAACCGAGATAGTTGGTCCGGGATCATATCCTACACCTTGTCCATATACAAACCTGTCGGTAACTGATGACGCAGCTACCACTTCATTATAGCTCAATCTTCTGTAATCTGTCCAAACTTCCAATGTATTGGTAGCGTTCAATGCAAACCATTTTTGAGAAATTACAGTGTATAGACCGCCTACAGGTTGTGTTCCAGGAGGACTTGATGGTGCATTTGAAAGTGCCGATGCATCCACATCAGAATAGCCAGCATTACCAGAAATATAACCAGCAGCACTGCCAGGAATACCCTGGTAACGGAAACTCTCCTGAATACCAGTATTACAAAGTGCAGCTACTGTAGGACCAGATGTGATATATCCTCTATGTCTTGCTTCTGCCTGAAGGAAAAAGCCTTCAGCAGCTGTCATAATATTCTGTGCAGCGGAACTTGTTTTACCAACACCAGGGCCAATACCTGCAAGCACAGGGGCTGCATTTGCATTGATTGGTGGTAATCCGTAAGCAACGCCTACATAACCACCGGAACCAGCTACATAAAAAGTTGACCTTCTTGGATCACCATTGTAAGTGTAGTAATCTATTCCCCACTCATTGGCTTTGTTATATACATTATTAGCAGTTGCAGAACCTGCAGTGTTTGCAATAAATGTATTGTAGAACGGATTTGGTTTGTCTGATTTGTAACCAGGCTGTACCAATACATCCTCACCAGCAAGTAAGAAACCACTACCCTCATTATTAATGATGGTCATTTCAGCAGCTTTATTAATACCTGCTACTGCATGGCAATGTATAAGCCATCTTAGTTTTAAAGTATTGGCAAAGCGAATCCATTTTCCTTTGTTTGCTCCGAAGATGATATCATTGGTAGCAATATCCTTATTTGCAGGATCTGAGGTGTTTGCAGCTTTGATCAATGCAATAGCAGTATCCACCTGGCGTAACATGTCTTTATAAATATCAAGACCATTGTCGTATGAAGGAGTAGGGTTAGCACCACCTTTTAATGCCTGGGTATAAGGTACGTTTCCGTACACATCTACTAGTATCTGGAAATTATGGGCCATCATGATACGGGCAATACCCTCATAAAATCCTGCACCGGCTACTCCAGCTTTTGATTTTACGATCTGGTAATCGTAGTTATTATCGTAACAAGCATTCCAGATGCCGTTACCAAAACCAGTGGTTATCTCATACGTCTCCTCAATTACGTTAGGAGCATATGTACCCGAACGAGCCCAAAAGCCCATCCAGCGTTGTTGAACTGCCCACTGCTGCCCGATGATTGCACCAGAAGCATGTAATGCAGCCGGTAATACCACATCATATGTAACAGTACTATCCGTTGGGCTGTTAATGTTCTGATTAATGTTGAACTGACTCTTTCTACAGCTGGTTCCGGCAGCAGTTACAATTGCCGCAAGGGAAACGCTATATATTATATTTTTTAGTTTCATATCTGAATTGTTTTAGCAGGTTTATAACTGGATGTTTAAGCTTGCACCAAATATTCTTGTTGGAGGTGTATTATCCAGACCACTAACACCCTGGGCATTACCAGTTGTGTTTGAAAATTCAGGATCAGTCCACTCATTGGTACTTGGCAGGAACATAAACAGGTTCCTTGCACTCAAAGTAAAGTTTGCACCTTTGATTGAATTCTTGGCGAATCCTAACCATTTGGTTGGTATATTATAACTCAAACTAACTTCCCTGATTTTCCAAAAATCACCGCTAACCAGGTAGTTCGTATTGGCATTAGTATTAACTGCCTGAGACCAGAAGTTATAACCACCGCTAGCCATATAGATATTTGTGTTATCTACATATTTAGTTCCATCAAAGTATGATGAGTTAGGGAAAATAAACGGCTGACGGCCATTCTGAGCACTACGAATAGAGGTTCCTGCAAAATCAAGACCAGTTCCTATACCACCAGTATAGATCTGTGCTCCACCACGATAATCAGCTACTGCACTGAAAGAAAGATCTTTCCAGTTTACATTCAGACTAAGACCTAACAAATGTTTTGGAGCAGTTTGTCCAAACGGCTTAATTGTTGGATCAACAGTTGGATAACCAGTAGTTGGGTTTACGATAACACGACCCTGATCATCTCTTACATAGTCTGTTAACTGGAATGTGTATGCAGGGCTACCTACAATTACATAGTTACCATTTCCAATACCTAATTGGTCAACACCATCAATGATCTTAGTTACTTCATTTGTCTGGTAAGTGTAGTTACCTTTCAAGTCAATTGTTACATTCTTGATCTTAACCAACGGAGTGAATTTAAGATCAAATTCATATCCTTTGTTGGTAAAGGAAGCTGCATTCAGCAATGCGCTGGTGAAACCTGTTGCTCCAGAATACTGTACCTGTACGATCTGGTCAGTGTTGTCCTGAGTATAGTATGTACCTTCAAGTGATATCCTGTTTCTGAAAAGTAACAATTCAAAACCAATTTCTTTGTTGATCACAAATTCAGGTGTATATTTTGGAAGTCTCAGTACGTTGCCGGAAGTATAACCAACCAGTGTTCCGTAAGGGAAACCACCACCCAGTCCGTATGTATTTTCCAAAGCCTGAACACCCAGGTTCACATTACCTGTTTTAGAGATAGCACCACGCAACTTCAGATAAGAAATTACTTTACTATTCTTTATTGCAGGGATTGCTTCGCTAAGTAACAATGATGTACTAACACCAGGATAGAAGAAGTTTACAGCTTTGAAGTCATAGTCATAGAAATAAGCAAGACGGCTGTTCATATCATAACTACCGGTTGCTTCAACAAAAGCCCAGTTGTTATAACCAACAGTCAACTTACCAAAGAACCTTTGAAGCCTTGATTTGAAATTGCTTTCAGAAGCTCCTGGCTCACCTTTACGGCCAATAATATTGAATAATGTTGGGAAAGCAAGGTTATCGCTGGATACGCCTACGTTTTTTGAATTATCCTCACGGAACGACTGACCTACCAACAGGTTAAAGTCAAAATTTCCAGCTTTCTGACGAACAGTTGCAAAAAGCTCTGAGTTGATCCTGCTGGATGTAGAGATACCATCTATAACCTGAGAAGGATAATCTCCTGATTGTGCAGCTGCTTTACCGCTTGCTTTTGCTTGAGGAGTGTACGTATAACCTTCAGCTCTTGTTTTAGCACTACCATTTGTAATAGTTGCACCTAAACGGTAAGTCAGGTTTAACCAGTTAGTAGCTTTATAGTTCAATTCGAAGTTCCCGAAGATATCCTCAGATCTTCCAACAGACCTGAAATTATCGATCATGAAGTATGGATTGTAATAATAATCATTGAAATATCCTGTAGGGCTTGCCCAATAATCATTTCTCCAGTCTTTGAATCTTGTAAGAGGAATTTGGGCAGGTGTATTGATGATATTCCAGTAAACAGTATAGTCACGGCCATTGCCAAAGCTTGAACCGGCTGTCACATCATAATTACCTTTCGTATAGTTGATGCTGTAAGATGCTTTGAAACGATTGTATTCTTTGTTAGCTGCCATGTGAACAGACACACGACGATTAACATCTTTAGGCATAATACCCTGGATCAATACATTCTGAACACTCAGGTAAAAATCACCAGTAGAAAATGAAACATCAGTCTGGTTAGTGATACCTGTATTCCAGAAGTTTAATTTCTCTTTCGGACGGGCCAGGTATTCTGTCTGGTAGGTGCTGCCATCAAAAACATTTGGACGGCCGATCACACGAAGCGACCCATCAAATGCATCACCATAACACTGATTTTCGATTGGGTCATAAACACCATATCCAAACTGGTCTACTGAAGAACCAGAACCAAACTGGTTTTGGAGTTCAGGCATATAAGACACTCTTTCCACCTGTACTGTATGTCCTACACTAACCTGAGGCTTTGTCTTGCTGCCTCTTTTTGTAGTTACAACAAGGGCACCATTGGCACCATCAGGACCGTAAACTGCTGTTGCAGAAGCAGACTTAAGGATGGTTACATCCGTAATATCATTGGGGTTAATTGAACTCAAATATCCAAGAGAAATGGGAACACCATCTAATATAAGCATTGGCTGGTTGTTACCAGTCAGTGAGCGGATACCACGAAGTGTGATCCTTGTATCACCAAATACACCATTATTAACGGTTGTAACATTCAGACCAGAAACCTTACCAGTTAATCCGTTTTGCAGATTAACAGCTTTTGCCTGTGTCAATTCAGTTGCTTTTACTTTAGAAACCGAATAACCCAACTCTTTGGGCTGACGGGTTTGACCTAAGGCAGTTACAACTACTTCAGTACCGGCAATTACAGTTCTTGTTACCTGAATTGTAATTGTGCTTCCTGTGCCTACGGTAGCTTCAGTGCCTTCCAATCCTGCACCAGAAACAACCAGCACATCGCCGGTTTTGGCCTGAATACGGAATTGTCCTGAATTGTCTGCAGCGACCCCGGTACGGGTTCCTTTAATTCTTACTGAAGCGCCTGGTAAAGGGTCGCCTTTTTCATCGGTCACAGTACCGGTAATGGTCCGGTTCTGAGCAAATGCAAATGCTGTTACCAGCATCAGCATCGTGAACAGTGATGCGATTTTTCTCATGTTAACGTTAATTTTTAGATTTAAAAGCATTGATTATCAGCGTAAACCGTAAATTTCCAGAGGTAAGGATTGATTTTAAAGACATGTTTGCCTTTTAAAATGCTGCCGCAAGATAATTTTTTTTTTAACAAATACTTAAACTCATCAAAAAAAGTGAACAATTGTTCATTTTTTCCCGATCAGCCACCGTACCTGGAATTTTACCTCAGTACGCCGGTTTCCCGGGATTTCATCCAGACCTGAGCCTACTGAACTACGGTTTTGGTAAATTGTCTGAGCCCAACGAAGCCAGACTGATATTTTTTTTCCCAGATCATAGTTCAAGTTCAGGTAATACCGGTATCCCTTATCAAAAAAAGCAGGAATGGAATAACCATATAATATGTCATTTTCATAAGCATAGATCCTGGAATTATAATCATCGGTTTCAAAGTATTGTACCCTGAGTAACCCGGAAAAAGGTTTCATCATTGGTTTATAAACAAAATCAAAGAATGACAAGAACCCGTTAGCCTCATTACCACCTTTTTTATCAAACCATAATAGTTCAATCCTGCTGCGCAAAGTGATACTGGTATTTATTTTATAACTAAGCTGAGTTCTCCAGTTTTGTTTGGGCAGATCAACAAGAAAGTTGGTAACAGTAGTATTATCTGATTGATTGGCCTGTTTGGTCTCACTCTTAAACCGGGTATAAATTTCGACCTGCTTGTTAGGCGTAAATGTAATTTGTGTCAGAAAATCTTTACCATAGCTCGGCGCATCCACCAGGTATTTCAGCCAGGGAAATTTATAGATGTCGCCATATGCATCGATCCTCCAACCGATAGCTGGTTTTATACTAATGCCTGCATAAAAACCGGTTTCATTGGTAGGGTAAGTATTTTCGGTGAAGGCATTCCCGTTCACTGACTGATACCCCTTACTGATCGTCCGCTGCACAAATGAAAGGTCAACTCTTGGATCCACACTTACCAGCAACCCGTTAATGAAAGCTGTGTTTGATTCCTTATCAGCCGCTGCTTCGCCAAATAAATGGATGTTCTTGTACGTATAGCTATAGTCCACACTGAAATTATACCAGTTCTTGCCGCTGATGGCATACCTGTTATATGGCTCTTCTCTTTTTTGCACCGGCAGAGAGAAATTATAATACACTCCATTGACACCTACATGCCAGCGGTTGTTACGTAGCAATACATTCCCGCCAAATGAGGTTTGTCTTAAATTATTTCGGTCTGCTATTTCGTTGGGGGTACGGTTATATCCTGAAGTAAGAAAAGACGATATAAAATCTTCATTATTTACCGTGTCGGCTACAAAGTTTGCACTGAGTTTTCTTACCGATGCAAATACAGTTGATTCGATCTTTCCTTTTTTAATAGTAATACCTGCGCCGCGGTTAAAATAAAATTCTCCCGCTGAATTATAAGGCCTCAACACTGCTGACTGGCGTTTAATACCCAATACATCCACACTTTTTTTAAAGGCAAGACTTTGCCATTGTATCAGGCCCTGGCCAAGGTTTGCAGTAAAATCTCCAATAGCAAGTGATTGAATAATACCGATCTTTCTGGCAAACAAATGGAAGGAGTAAAAGTCAAATCCTTTGCTTTGTGCACCTTTGAAAAATTGTTCGCCTGCATCTTTATCTCCTACCAATCCAAATTGCAATAAGTTCTTATACGTATACCGGTAACGGAACATGACACGTTGCGGACTGCCGATATATTTTGTACCTGATGTTGTTTTATCAAACCCTCTAGATTTTTCAAGTACCTGTATGCCTCTTAACAGAAAGCTATGTTCACCATCTTTAAATCTTCTGCCAGCCTCATCTTTTAATGACACAGGAGTTGCCGTAGTAACAAATGGCAATATTTTTTTTATAGTGCTTATATCCCATGAAGGGATGGCCTGCAATTCATAGATACTGATGAATTTGCCAAATAAATTACGGTAACTGAGAAAATTGACGATCTGCAGATCAGTAACGATCCTGAGCAATTTTAATTCTTCGCCATCTGCAGTATTCAGGTTAATTGGGTTTCTTCTGAATTGTTCCAGTTCGAGTAAATAAGTGTCGTCTTCTGTTTCGCCTTCATTAGCATCTGTAAGGTTTTCAAGTTGCTGTTCAGTAGCAACAGGTATCTCCTGGCCCAAAACAAAAAATGAAAGATGAATAAGAAATACTATAATAAATAATTTCCTCAATTCTGATTTCCGTTAAAATTGAAAATAAACAGCAGACCAGGTGTCAACCCAAGTTGTGAATGATAACTTGATGTTATATCAAAACGAACTGACTTCAACGTAACTCCTACACCAAGCCACGCAGATGATGTGGCAGATGACATGCCTGCCCTGACCAATAATTGTGGAATGAATTTATACTGGAAACCTGCATTCACATTGATAGGCTGGTCTTCTTCTTTTTCTATTTCAGCACTGATGAAAAACTTACTGGATGCATCATAGCCCAATCCGAATGAATAAACCGCTGATAATTTTTCCTGTTGATCTTTTCCGAATTTTCCTCCCACAGGATTGTTAGCATGTATGCCTGCATGCAATTTCTCAGAAATATGAAATATGGTTCCCACTTCAAAGCTGATCGCTGAAGCATTTCCATAGCCTGCTATTTGGATTCCGTTGTAATTAAATTGTGCCCCAACATCAAGGTTATTTCCAAGTTTTCTTGCATAAGCCACTCCTAATTGTGTTTCATTATAATCACTGAATCCTGAATAGTTTGCCTTTACTCCAAAATTCCCTGTCTTTGTTGTCAATCCGATCGTTGCTGTGTAATTATTCAGCTCATTTAAAAGGAATCGTCTTTCACCATACAAACCAACACTGCTGCTTTTCAATTGTGCCAGGGAAGCCTGGTTGGAAGTGAATGAAAAAACATCCACATGATTCAGGCTATAAGCTCCTAACGTAATATATGGTGCTGCCAACGGACGACGTAAGGTTTGTGCCTTTAACGAACTGCAGCCAATCAATAAAAAAAGAAGTGATGTAAATATTCTTTTCAAATACCAAAATTTTATAGAAAGTTACAAGGATAAGACTGGCAAAAAAAATAAAGATTCTTATTAAACATTACATTTGCGCCATGCAGATATTAGACGGAAAAAAAGCGGCCCAGGCCATTAAAGATGAATTGAAAATTGATGTGGCACAACTGGCCACTGAAGGGAAAAAAATACCCCATTTGGCAGCTATATTAGTAGGGAAGAATGGAGCCAGCGAAACATATGTGGCAGCAAAAGTAAAAGCCTGTGAAGAAGTAGGTTTCAAATCAACATTGATCCGCTTTGATGAAGATGAAACAGCCATAAAAGTACTTGACAAGATTGATGAATTAAATAATGACCCTGATGTGGATGGTATATTGGTACAATTACCTTTACCTAAACATTTTTCAGATGAACAGGTCATCAATGCAATTGATCCCGATAAAGATGTGGACGGTTTTCACCCGGTAAGTGTGGGAAGGATGGTGCTTGGTGCCCCGACATTTGTTTCAGCTACACCATATGGCATTATGTTAATGCTAAAACATTACAAAATTGAAACCAGCGGTAAACATGCGGTGATTGTTGGACGCAGCAATATAGTTGGAAGGCCAATGAGCATTTTGTTAAGTAATAATTCCAATCCCGGAAACTGCACAGTTACAGTATGTCATTCCAAAACTGAAAACATAAAAGAACTTTGCCAACAGGCTGATATTATTATTGCTGCATTGGGCAAACCTGAATTTGTTACTGCTGATATGGTAAAAGAAGGAGCTATTGTAATTGATGTGGGAATTACAAGAGAAGCGGATGCCACTAAAAAAAGCGGATTCAAATTAAAAGGAGATGTTGCTTTTGATGCTGTTGCACCAAAATGTTCCTGGATAACACCTGTTCCGGGAGGTGTGGGTCCAATGACAATTGCTGCACTGCTTATGAATACTTTCCGTTCCTGCAAAATGAAGAATTAAGAGAAAATGATAGCAGAGGAAAAAAAAATTACAACACTTCCTGTAATGGAATATTTCTACACCATTCAGGGCGAAGGTTTTCACCAGGGAAAAGCAGCCTACTTTATTCGCCTTGGTGGTTGTGATGTTGGCTGTGTATGGTGTGATGTAAAAGAAAGTTGGGACGCAACAAAACATCCATTGATAAAAATTGAAGACCTGATAACCGAAGTAAAAAAAACTCCTGCAGAAATAGTTGTTATTACCGGTGGCGAACCACTTATGCATAACCTGGATGAACTAACAAACCAATTAAAAGTTGCAGGTTTAAAAACAAATATCGAAACCTCTGGTACCCACCCATTAAGTGGTTATTGGGATTGGATTTGTTTATCACCAAAAAAATTCAAAGCACCGCTTGATGAAGTGATACCAAAAGCTGATGAACTGAAAGTGGTTGTTTTCAATAAATCTGATTTTTACTGGGCAGAAAAATATGCAGCCCAGGTTTCCAAAAATTGTAAACTTTATTTACAACCGGAATGGGATAAAGCGACACAGGTAACACCGCTGATCATTGATTATATTAAAGACAATCCCAAATGGGAGTTGTCTTTACAGTTGCATAAATATATCAATGTGCCTTAGGCAACCAATTCTCTTCTTTTTCTCTCTTTCCGGGGAATAAATTTCTGTTAGTTTCGTTATACATTTCCAATCTTTTTCGCATGAAAAAAATGTTGTCATTCTTTGTGGTTCTTTTTTTTACACTTGTTGCTTTTTCCCAACCTTACAATCCTGAAAAAATAAATAAAAAAGCTATTCAGCTTTATAACCAGGCACAGGAAAGGGCTATTGAAGACAATATTGTAAGTGCAATCGGTCTTTTACAAAAAGCAATTGAAGCAGATAAGAATTATGTAGATGCATATATAGCTTTGGCATCATTATATGGCAACTTACAAAACCATAAAAACAGTATTAAAAACTTTGAAACCGCATTTACACTTGATTCAAATTACACGATAGATTATAAACTCCCCTACTCTGTTCAATTAGCCGGCTTGGGAGAATTTGAAAAAGCCCTGAATGCCATCAATGAATTGCTGATAATAAAACCACCTAAAAATCCAACAAGCCTGGAAAGAGCAGAGAAAAGAAAAAAAGCATACCAGTTTGCTGTTGATTTTGAAAAGAACAATCCCGACAAGAATTATGTATTCGCACCAAAAAATATTGGTTCAGGTGTTAATTCCGGCGACCCGGAATATTTTCCCTCATTGAGTATTGATGGAAAAGAATTGGTTTTCACCCGGCGTATTCAAAACAGGAACGAAGATTTTTACTCAAGTAAACTTGTTGGTGATAAGTGGGATATTGCAAAACCGCTGGAAGGAAATATTAATACCCCTCTAAGCGAGGCTGCACAAACCATTTCACAGGACGGACAGATGATGATCTTCACTGCAAGGGATAGGAAAGATAGTTATGGAGGTTATGATCTTTATGGTTCTTTAATGACTCCGCAAGGTTGGAGTGAAGCAAGGAACTTAGGGCCAAAAGTAAATTCCGATCAATGGGATTCACAACCCTGCCTTTCTCCGGATAAAAGAGAACTCTATTTTGCGAGCCGCAGATATGGGGGATTTGGCGGCAGCGATATTTATGTATGCATTTTGCAACCTAATGGATATTGGAGTGAACCAAAGAATCTTGGAGCCGGTATCAATACTGCCGGTGATGATCAATGTCCTTTTATCCATGCTGACAATCAAACATTATATTTTACTTCAAACGGATGGCCGGGCTATGGAGAGAATGATCTTTTCTATGTTCGCAAAAGTTATGGCAACACCTGGACAAAACCGGTGAACCTGGGTTACCCGATCAATACGATCAATGATGAAGGAACCTTATTCATTGCCGCTGACGGAGTAACAGCCTATTATGCCAGTGATAGAAGTGACACAAAAGGAACTTTGGATATTTACAGCTTTGAACTGAGAAAAGATATTCGACCATTTAAAACACTTTGGGTTAAAGGAACTGTTACAGATAAAAAAACTAATGCCGGAATTCCTTCTACAGTTGAATTAATTGACCTTGCTTCCAAAGAAACCATTACCCAGGTGCATACAGATGAAAAAGGTAATTATTTTATTACCCTTCCCGTTGGTAAAGACTATGCATTCAATGTAAACCGCAAAGGATATCTATTTTATTCTGATAATTTTTTCATGTCAGACAAATCTCCTGATTCTACCTATCAAAAAAATATTGCATTGCAGCCTATTGAGATCAACGCCAATGTGATATTAAAGAACATCTTCTTTGATGTGAACAAATTTGAATTGAAAAATGAATCATTGGTTGAGTTGGACAAACTGGTGCAATTGCTCCTGGAAAATCCTTCTCTCAAAATAGAAATTGGGGGCCATACAGATAATATAGGCAAGCCATCCGATAATCTTGCATTAAGTAATGAAAGAGCCAAAGCTGTAGTCAATTATCTTGTCAGTAAAAACATTGCCATGCAAAGGTTGACAGCAAAAGGATATGGTGAAGCAAAACCCATTGCAGATAACAATACCGAAGAAGGCAGAGCACTGAATCGTAGAACTGAAATGAAGGTCATAAGCCAGTAATATCCAAATACTCTTTCAGCTTATATTTGAGTTTTGTACAACTTATGCAAACAGATCTGCTTTACCAACTGGCATTAACACTTGTTCCCAATATCGGCCCTGTGCAGGCTAAAACTCTGTTACAACATTGTGAAGCTGAAGAGATCTTCCATGCGAAAAAATCATTTCTTGAAAAAATAGAAGGTATAGGACCAGTGAGAGCAGCATCTATTGCTGCATTTAAAGATTTTTCAAAAGTGGAAGAGGAAATAAAATTTATTGAGAAATATAAGATCAAACCGCTTTTCTTATCCGATCCCGGTTATCCGCAACGATTGCTGAATTGTTATGATTCTCCAACGATGCTATTTTATAAAGGCGATGCTGACCTGAATGCACAAAAGATCATTTCAATAATTGGCACAAGAAGCCATACAGATTATGCAAAACAGGTTACTGAAAATATTATAGCAGCACTTGCAATTCAAAATGTAACAGTGATCAGCGGACTGGCATTCGGAGTAGATGGTTTAGCACACAAAGCATCAGTCAAAAACGGATTGCCGACAATCGGTGTATTAGCACATGGGCTTTACCAGATATACCCTGCTGAACATGCCAACCTGGCAAAAGATATGATAAAAAACAAGGGGGGACTGCTAACTGAATTCAGAAGTAAGACAAAGCCAGACAAACATAACTTTCCGAGCCGAAACAGGATTGTCGCAGGCATGAGTGATGCCACCATTGTAATAGAAACAGGAATAAAAGGTGGAAGTATGATTACTGCTGAATTAGCCAATAGCTATAACAAAGATGTTTTTGCGATACCCGGAAAGATCACTGACACAAAAAGTGCAGGCTGTAATTATCTGATCAGATCCAATAAAGCCCTTCTTCTAACAGACCCTTCAGAAATACTACAACTTATGGGCTGGGAAGATGCAAAAAAGAAAACTAAAAAACCACAACGAGAAATATTTATTGAACTTTCGAAAGATGAAAAAACAGTAATAGAGCTGTTGAAAGAAAAAGAAACTATGGCTATTGATGAAATAAATTTCCGTAGCGGACTAAGCAGCAGCGCAGTAGCCGCAGCCATGCTCAATCTGGAATTACAGAATGTGGTATTATCTTTGCCCGGCAAATTATATCGTATCGCCTGACCCAAACAGCGAAACCTATAATTCTCTTGTCCTGTAAATATTCAATCTCTGTTAAAACAACCATGAACCTGAAGCGGATATTATTCTTATTGGCTCTTTATTTTTTAGTGAATGTTGATCCTGTGATGGCACAACCTTGTACCACTCTCGGACAAACACCTTCAACAGCATTTCCCGTTTGTGGCAGTACTACCTTTACTCAAAATACAGTACCCCTTTGCAGTACAAATAATCTGTATGTCCCCGGCTGTTCCGGTGCCGGTGGAGCTGATTATGAAAACAAAAATCCATTCTTTTATAAATTTACCTGCTATGTTTCAGGCACATTGGGTTTTACAATAACACCGTTGGCAGCCAATGAAGATTATGACTGGCAGTTGTATGATATTACGGGAAGAAATCCCAATGATATTTTTACAGTAAACTCTTTAGTAGTTACAGGCAACTGGTCTGGTTCATATGGACCAACCGGTGCTTCCGCTTCAGGTGTAAATTATATACAATGTGCTTCAGATCCGGCACAAAACAATCCCACATTTGCCGCAATGCCGGTTTTAACTGCAGGCCGGGAATATTTGTTAATGGTCAGCCATTTCACCAATACACAAAGTGGCTATAACCTTTCTTTCTTTGGCGGAACAGCAGTCATCACCGACCCTAAGATTCCAAAGATGCTTAGTGCAAAGGCGGATTGTGACGGGAAAGTGATCACACTCAAACTCAACAAACAAATCAGGTGCAACAGCACAACTGCATCCGGAAGTGAATTCAGTTTATCACCTGCTGCAACTACTGTAGTTAGTTCTGTGGCTACCAATTGTAATGGTGCTTTTGATTTTGATGAGATGACTATAACACTTGCCGCTGCATTACCTAACGGAACTTTTGATCTTGTTATCAATAACGGAACAGATGGAAATACTTTACTGGATATTTGCGGAAATGGTATCCCAGCAGGTGACAGGATAACCTTCACATACGCTGTGCCACAACCAATCTTTGCCGATAGCATTGGTAAAGTAAGATGTACACCAGATTCAGTCCGCATCTACTTTCCTAAAAAAATAAACTGCTCAAGTATTGCTGCTGATGGAAGTGATTTCCAGGTAACCGGCCCCACTCCTGTTACAGTAGTAAGTGCCAGCGGAAATTGTGCAAATGGAAAAACTGATTATGTAGTGGTGAAATTTGCAGCACCTATTTTCACTGCCGGCACTTATCAACTCAATTTAAAAGCAGGAAGTGATGGAACTGTACTGATTGATGAATGTGGACAGGAGACACCGGTACAAACCCTGCCATTTACCACTGCAGATACTGTAAATGCGGCATTTACTTACACTGAAAAACTCGGTTGTCAGCGGGATACTCTCACATTTAATCACAACGGAGCTCATGCAGTTAATAGTTGGAACTGGACCTTTAATGGTAATGTAAAAGCAACAACACAAACTCATACAATTATTTTTCCAGCCACCAGCACTAACAATGTTCAGCTAATAGTAAGCAATGGAACTTGCAGTGACACGGCTACCACTGTAATTGTGCTTGATAATGAAGTAAAGGCTGATTTTACTATGCCGTCTGTTATTTGTCCGGAGGATAAACTGGAAGTCATTAATACTTCACAAGGACAAGTAGATGCATGGAGATGGACTTTTGATGTAATTGCTTCCAGCACTGTCAAAGATCCTTTACCTGTTTTGTTTCCAACGCTGAACAGGGAAGCTTATTATACCGTAAAGCTTGTTGCATATAATAATTCATTAGGATGCAGTGATAGTACACGGAGAACATTAACGGTGCTTGATCATTGTTTCATTGGTGTGCCCACTGCATTCACTCCTAATGGTGATGGACTCAATGATACGTTCCGTCCGCACAATGCACTAAAAGCGGATAACTATGATTTCAAAATCTTTAACCGCTGGGGTCAGTTGGTATTT
>CAYVSH010000022.1:0-28627 GCA_964453625.1 uncultured Chitinophaga sp. | reverse complement strand
AGCCAGTGAAAAAATATTTACTCTTTACAGGTATAATTCTGTTATCTCTGTCCCAGGCAGCCAAAGCACAGTTCGAAACTTCCCGTGATTCTGTGGTACAATTATATGGTGTCGTCATGACGGCTGACAGCCTTGTCGGCATTCCTGCTGTCAGCATTGTGGTCAAAGGCCAGAACAGGGGAACTGTTACCAACAACCAGGGTGTTTTTTCCATTGTAGTTTTAAAAGGTGATGAAGTGGAATTTACCCACGTCACTTATAAACCAAAAAAAGTTTCTATTCCCCGCAATATTGAAGGCAACCAGTACAGTATTGTACAACTGATGGTTATTGATACAGTTTATCTTCCAGCCACTATCATCAAACCCCGGCCTACACCTGAACAGTTTGCAAGGGATTTTGTAAACAACAAAGTGCCAGATGATGATATAGAAATTGCCCGCCAGAATACAAGTGCTGCCAAGCGTCGAATACTTTTAAGAACCGTTCCCGGAGATGGTGGTGAAGCTACAAGGATACAGATGAATAAAGTAGCCAACCGTGCCGTATACCAGGGACAAACTCCTCCAATGAATATTTTTAATCCTGCTGCATGGGGCGAATTCATACAAGCATGGAAACGGGGTGATTTTAAAAACAAGAATTAATTTTTGTTGGCCAGCTTCGGTATTTCATGGCATCGTTCCTTGCGTCGCACTCTTGTACTGCATATCGCTATTCAACAATTGAATTTTTTACTTCTTACATTTGTAAATGAATCATTCACTTTAATACAAAGTGAAATTTACATTACTCCCCTTTAGGGGAAAAAGAAAAACTATACATCATGAATCTAAATGGGGGTAACGTTTCTGTTATTGGTGCCGGAACTATGGGCAATGGCATAGCACATGTATTTGCACAGGCAGGTTTTAAAGTAACAATAGTTGATGTGTCATTAGCACAATTGGATAAAGCCATCGCCAACATTGCAAAGAACCTTGACAGGCAGGTGGCAAAAGGAACAGTAACTGAAGAACAGAAAGCAGCTACATTGGCAAATATCACTACTGAATCAAACATTATAGAAGGTGTAAAAGACGCAGAACTGGTGGTAGAAGCCGCCACAGAAAATATTGAACTGAAGTTGAAAATATTTGAGCAGTTAGATATGTATGCACCCAAAGAATGCATTCTTGCCACCAATACCTCTTCTATTTCTATTACAAAAATTGCTGCGGCAACAAGCCGTGCTGGTAAAGTAATAGGCATGCACTTTATGAACCCTGTACCCGTAATGAAACTGGTAGAGATCATCAATGGCTACGCTACCACAAAAGAAGTAACAAACACCATAGTTGAACTAAGCAAACAACTCGGCAAAGTTCCTTGTGCGGTAAATGATTATCCCGGCTTTATAGCCAACCGCATCCTTATGCCAATGATCAACGAAGCAATTTACAGTTTGTACGAAGGTGTTGCTGGTGTAGAAGAAATAGACACAGTAATGAAACTTGGTATGGCCCATCCAATGGGACCATTACAACTCGCCGACTTTATTGGTCTTGATGTTTGTCTATCTATCCTGCATGTATTACATGATGGCTTTGGTAATCCTAAATATGCACCTTGCCCTTTATTGGTGAATATGGTTACTGCTGGCAAGCTTGGTGTTAAAAGCAGCGAAGGGTTTTACACTTATACTCCGGGAAGTAAGGAGTTGGTGGTGAGTGAAAGGTTTAAATAAACTACTATTTCAGATTGTTTTCATTTCTAATGACCTGATATCATTCAGCTTGTTGGATACTTCCTGCAACCAGTTTTGCGGCACACCAACATTCATAGAGCAGAAAAGTTGCATTTCCTGTTTCTCCACCACACAATCAAATTGCTTAACGATCATCATTACTTCATTCATTTGCGTATAGTCAAACTGCAACTGGAAATGATGCAAAACAGGTTTTTGGATAATCGCAGTAGTTTGCAAAGCAAAAGCAGCAGTGGTTTTATAAGCAGTTATCAATCCGGGAATACCTAATTGGGTTCCGCCAAAGTAACGGACAACAATGACAAGCACATTCGTTAACTGCTTGCTGTCTATCTGCCCTAAAATAGGCTTGCCAGCAGAACCGGAGGGTTCTCCATCATCACTTACTCTATAGCTATTTCCATCCAGCCCCAAACGATAGGCAAAACAATGATGCGTTGCTTTCGGATGTTCTTTCTTCACTTCAGCAAGTCTTTGCTTGAATTCAATTACTTCAGCAATAGGGAAAGCAAAAGCAATGAACCGGCTGCCTCTTTCTTTGAATTCAGCTACGGAAGGTTTTCCAATGGTATAATAATATGATTGTGGAGTCATTAAGCTGAAGCCGTTAGATAAACTTTGGATTTTTATAATATTCTACCTTATCTGCCAGTAATTTTTCTTCGCTAATCTTTAATGCCATATTAATTTCCGGAGCATTCAGACCATCATTAATTATTAATTCTTCATTACTAATCACTCTCGCTTCATCCCACAAACCTTCATCAATAAAACTTTGTAACAATCCTGCACCACCTTCCACTATCACCGATTGTATTTTCTGCTGATACAAAACCTTTAATATCTCTGATACTATATTCTCCGCTTTATCAATCTTAGCATAAATCAGGTTTTCATTCTCCTCCTGCTTTAAACCATTCAAAACAATGGTCTTTACTTTTCTATCAAAGACTTTCAAATGAGATGGCAACCGCAGATTCATATCCAACACTAAACGTACTGGCGAATTTCCTTCATACAATCTTGTCGTTAATTCCGGATTATCCAGCAAAGCGGTATTGGTTCCAATTAAAATAGCAGATTCCTCACTTCGCCAACGATGTACAAGCCGGTTTGTATAATCGTTCGTAATAAACAATCTTTGATTAAAGGGTTCCAAAGTCCCTCCTACGGAGGGATTTAGGGAGGCGACTTTCCCGTCAGCCGTTTGTGCCCATTTCAAAATAACATAAGGCCGTTTCTTTTCATAAAAAGTAAAAAACCGTTTGTTCAGCTCTTTACACTCATTTTCCAATATTCCGGAAACAACTTCTACACCTGCGGCTTTCAGCTTTTCAATTCCTTTGCCGTTCACTTCTTCAAACGGATCTCTGCAACCGATAACCACTTTTGGAATTTTATGCTTAATGATAAGATCAGCACAAGGTGATGTTTTTCCAAAGTGTGCACAAGGCTCTAAGGAAACATACAGTGTTGACTGTTCAATTAAATTTCCATCTTCTTCTTTTACTGCTGCAATACAATTTACTTCTGCATGTGCTTCTCCATATCGCTTATGCCAGCCTTCCCCGACAATTCGATCATTATAGACCAGTATAGCCCCAACCATTGGGTTAGGTGAAACTGACCCTGCTCCATTTTTAGCAAGATCAATACAACGCTGCATATAATGATGGGAAGTCATATTTGCCGCAAAAGTAAATGAATTAAGTTTGCCGGTATGACAATGCAGGAAGCAACATATTACTTGCTAAACAAACTTTACAGTCTTTATGATAAAAGTGAAGCCAGCCAAATTGCAGATTTGGTGTTGGAAAATCTGACTGGTTCAAAAAAGGCGGAACGGATGATCTATAAGAATGAACCCATTACTTCCGCAGAAGAAAATACGCTAAAACAATACACCGAAAGACTATTGCAACACGAACCGGTACAGTATATATTGAATGAAGCCTGGTTTGGAAATATGAAATTCTATGTTGATAAAAATGTATTGATACCAAGACCGGAAACAGAAGAACTAATCGAATGGATCATCAGTAATTGCAAATTTCCGTTAGATGAATTAAAAATACTGGACATCGGCACTGGCAGCGGTTGTATCCCTGTCTCATTAAAAAGAAGATTGAGCAAAGCAGAAGTGTGGACTTGCGATATTAGTACAGAAGCATTGGAGGTAGCAAAAAAAAATGCAGACAACCTCGGTGCTGAGATAAACTTCAAACATGCTGACTTCCTAGATAAGAAAAGCTGGGAGCAATTCCCAAAGTTTGATATTATCGTCAGCAATCCTCCTTACATTCCTGAGAAAGACAGATCAACCATGCATGAGAATGTGCTGCAATACGAACCTGCTACTGCCCTTTTTGTCCCGGATAATGATGCCTTGGTTTTTTACAAAGCCATTGCTGAATTTGGCAAATCACATCTGAATAAAGAAGGAAGTATTTTTTTTGAAATTCATGAGGACCTTGGCCAAGAAGTTACTGAGCTGATGCAAGCACAAGGTTACTCAGCAGAATTAAAAAAGGATATGCAACAAAAAGACCGGATGGTTAGATCCGGTCTGCAATAATCTTACTGAGATTTTATTTAATCAACGCTGCAACTTTCGCCTTATTACTCCTGGCAATTCGCATCACCCTGAATACGTCACCATAATAAGCTGCAGTATCCGCATTGATTACTACCGAAGGTGTATCAACAAGGGCTTTATACTTTCGGATTTCTTCGGTTAAAATAGAATCAAATATTGCTGATTCAATTTGCTTTGTACCAAGAAAAAACTGCTGATCCTTCCCTACTGAAACCATGATCTGTTGTTTGGCTTTGGTATCTTTCGATCCCCTTGGATTATTCATCTTTACAAGGTTAGGATTAGCCATTGTGGCAACAATCAGGAAGAACATTAACAGGATAAACAAGATATCATTTAATGAATCTGTAAACACCTCGGCCGATTCTTCTTTATGTCGTTTTCTAATATTCATTTAAATAATTTATCGGGTGGGTTCTTGCAGTATGTCTATGAAGTCGGCAGATGCGGCTTCCATTTTGTTTGCGGTCTTCTCTATCTGGGTATTCAGGTAACTGTAGCCAAGGTAAGCCATTAATCCTATCACAAGACCTGTAATAGAAGTGATGAGTTTGGTATAGATACCACCGGCAATAGTGCTTACTTCAAATTCATTTGAAGATGTAATACCGGAAAACATCTGCATCAATCCCATCAAAGTGCCTACGAAACCAAAAATCGGAGCGGCTTTTGACACGACTGATAGCACACCAAGGTTCTTTTCCAGTTTATACATTTCCAATACACCCACATTTTCCATACTTTTTTCAATTCCATCAATGGGTTTACCGATACGCTGAATTCCTTTGTCAATGATACGGCCGACCGGGTTAGCTGTATTCTTTGCAAAATTTCTGGCGGCAGTAACATTTCCACTCATGATATTATCCCGGATAATATTCATAAAATTGGTGTCAATTTTTGAGGCATTTTTGATAGCGATACTTCTTTCAGCAAATACGTAAACTGCGCCAAGTAACATCAGGGCAAGAGGGATCATTATCCATCCGCCAGTCATTAATAATTCCCCAAATCCTAAATAGCCATCTCCGTTTATGTCGCCGGCTACTTTTTTAGTTACTTGAGTAAGGGTGTCTGTAATTTGTAAGAGGTCGATCATATTTATTGTTCTTTAGGTGTAAATGTAGGTGATGCGATTAAATAATTTTTTTTGTCTTTTCAACAGTTCTTAATAAAATTTACAAATATTGATTTCATGAACGAGAAAAATAATGCCACGTTGTACACGGATGTGAAGTTTTAGAGGAATTTAACAAGTAGTACAAACAAAAAAATCCACCGTGTTTATTGCAATCAATATGATTAAATAAACACGGTGGATAGCTGAAAACCTTTAGCAGCAAGGATTCTATCATCCCTTTGTTCCGGCTTGTTTTACCATTAAAGCCTGAATTTGCTTCATAGTTGCTTCCATACCATCGGCACTTCCATCAAGGAATATTACGTTGCCTTTTCCATACTCAGCAAAATTCTTAATGGCCTCTGTCCACATGCTAAATAATATTACATTGGTATCAAGGTTTGCTTGTTTCATCTGTTCCGCAGCTTCAGACATACCTGCAGCTACTTCTTTTCTGAAAAGTGCAACCCCCTGTCCACGAAGACGGGCTGCTTCTTTTTCAGCTTCAGCTGCTATCTTGGTAGCATTACCATCAGCTTCTGCTGATTTGGTCTTAGTAATTAATAAAGCCTGCCCTTCATTTTCCGCAGCAGCTTTCAGGTTATTACTGGCAACAACCTTACTCATTGAGTCAAGTATCACTTTATCAAATGTGATATCATTTATCTGTAAGTCCTGGAGATGATAACCCCACTCCTCGAGGGAATGGTCAACTTCTACTTTTACATATTGCACAATCTCCCGGCGAAGGCCTAATACTTCAGCCTGTCTTTTTGTAGCAACAAAAGAACGGATATTCCCTTCAATCGTTCTGATAAGTGCTTGCATCAGATCTCTTTCAGCAATGAATTTGAATGCCACTTTTTTAATTGTTTCTTCATTCTCATTTTGCACCGAATACAATAACATGCTTTTGAAATATACATTGGCCTGGTCTTGTGTTACTGCCTGGAACTCCAGTTCAACTGAACGGTTTTGAATAGAAACCTTTCTTGCTACCGTTTCAAGGATCGGGATTTTCATGTTCAGTCCTGGTCGTACGATACGGCGGTACTTACCGAACATAGTAATCACTCCGATATAACCCTGGTTGATTGTAAAAAAGGAACCAAAAAAAATAATGAGTACAATAAGTACCCACCAGTAGCTGGATAACATTTCTGAATAGTCCATAGTTTAAAATTTAAAATGTAATGTACAATTTATAATAATTGGGAAAGTAAATTTCAGGCGTCTTAACTTTTTTCTTCACAGATCATTGCCAGGTGTACCATTGTTTCTACTGCTTTGTTCATATCCTGCACACTTATAAATTCAAGCTTTGAATGAATGGCTTGTTCACCTGCAAATAGATTTGGGCAAGGCAACCCCATGAAAGATAAACGGCTTCCATCAGTTCCACCACGTATACTTTCCATCTTTAAGGAAAGTCCCGCCCTTTTGATTGCTTCTTTGGCATAATCCACCACATGTGGATGTTGATCCAGCACTTCTTTCATATTCCGGTATTGCTCTGTCACTTTAAATTCATACGTCGCCTTGGGATGTGTACGCAACCTTTCTTCAATCTGCGTTTGCAGATAATCTTCTTTCTTCTTTAATCCGGGAGTGTCAAAATCCCTAATGATAAAATCAATAGTGCATTTTTCAGCAATACCTTCTATCCGCACCGGGTGAATAAAGCCTCTCTTACCATCAGTAGTTTCAGGAGAAAGCCTGTCTTTTGGTAATGCCTGTAAAGTTTCACCGGCAATCTTCATAGCATTGACCATTTTACCCTTTGCGTACCCTGGATGAGCAATGACTCCATGTATGATTACCTGTACACCATCTGCACTAAAGGTTTCATCTTCTAATGAACCTGCCTCTCCCCCATCCAGTGTATACCCAAAGTCTGCCCCTAATTTTTTCATATCAACATGGTTCACCCCTTTTCCAACTTCTTCATCTGGTGTAAACAAAATTCTTATTTCACCATGCTTTATATCGTTATGTTGCATCAGGAAACAAGCCAAATCCATTATTTCTGCAACACCGGCCTTGTCATCAGCACCTAGTAATGTTTTACCGGATGCAGTTATAATATCATTTCCAATCTGTGTTTCCAGGTATGGATACTCAGATTTTTTTAATACTTGTGTTGTATCATCTGGCAGGATAATATCGGCACCTTGGTAATTCTTATGAACAAGTGGTTTAACATTTGTACCGCTGCAATCCGGAGCAGTATCCACATGGGCACAAAAACAAATTACCGGTACTTTTTTATCAGTTGTAGAAGGAATAGTTGCATAAACATAACCCCATTCGTCCAAATGTGCATCTTCTACTCCCATTTCCTTTAACTCCTGTACTAAAATCCGGCTGAGGTCCTTTTGTTTTTCTGTGGAAGGAAAAGTAGTTGATTGCGGGTCACTTTGAGTATCAATCTGCACATATCTGAGGAATCTTTCCGCTGCTGTAAACGTATAGTTTGAGAACATAATAAACTTTTAGGGCATCGAATATACGTTAAAAGAAAATGGTTCAGGATTTTGCCCTGAACCATTCAAAATATATTATTAAGAAGCGTTAAGGCATTATTATTCTTGATCCGCCACCAACGATCTCAACCAGTTCCAGATCAAATGTCAGGTCTTTGCCTGCCAAAGGATGATTAGCATCCAGCATTACAGATGTATCTTTTATTTCTACAATGGATACCTGGAATTGCTGCCCCTGCTGGTCACTCATCATCAGCGGCATACCATTCTCTATTTCCATGTCTTTTGGAAAACGATCTTTTGGCATTTCAATGATCATTTCAGGATTTACCGGGCCATATGCTTCTGCAAATGGAATATTAATTGTTTTTTTCTCACCTACACTCATTCCAGTTACTCCTTCATCAAATCCCTTGATCACCATACCACTGCCAACTTCAAATTCTAATGGATCCCTGCCCTCAGATGAGTCGAAGGTTTCACCAGAATCTAATCTGCCATGATAATGTACTTTGATCTTGTCTCCACTCTTTACCTGCGCCATTGTTATAATTTTTTGTTTTTAAATAAAATAGGCCTGCAAGGTAGCCAAAAACAACCATGCAACCGTTTAAACATATAACTTTATCTACCTGAAGAATTTTAGTATTTTACTACTTGTTATAAAACTCTCAAATGAAACTGTTTAACGTAATTCTTGCTGCCCTGCTACTGACGACAAACTGCAAAGCACAAAACGCTGTTGTAAAAATTTCAAATCCAGATACAAAAATATTATCTGGTGCAGACAGAATAAATGTTTACCTGCCACTTATCAAAGGAAAAACCGTTGGCATATTTGCCAACCAGACCTCAATGGTCGGGAATACACATCTTGTAGATACATTGATGAAATTAGGCGTTGACATTAAAGTGATATTCGGGCCTGAGCATGGATTCAGGGGAACAGCAGATGCAGGTGAAAAAGTGGGCAATTATACTGATTCAAAAACCGGTATTCCGGTGGTGTCCTTATATGGAAATAAAAAAGCCCCATCACCGGAGGATGTAAAGAACGTTGATATCCTGATTTTTGATCTGCAGGATGTGGGTGTCCGCTTTTACACATACATCGTTTCAATGCAGCATTTTATGGAGGCTGCTTTTGAAATGGGCAAACCATTGCTGCTGCTCGACCGTCCAAATCCAAATGGGTTTTATGTAGATGGACCTGTCCTGGATATGAAATTCAAATCGGGAGTTGGATCACAACCCATCCCAATCGTATATGGAATGACTATAGCAGAATATGCTTTTATGATCGCCGGAGAAAACTGGTTAAGTGAAAAGGCTAATGCGAAATATGCATATTACAGAACTGCTGAGAATTCTGTTGACACCCCGTTTCATTTCCAGGTAATAAAATGTGAAAACTATACGCATAAAAGCAAATTTGTACTACCTGTAAAACCCTCTCCAAATCTTCCTAATATCCAATCCATTTATTTATATCCATCAACCTGTTTCTTTGAAGGAACAGTTCTAAGTGAAGGCAGAGGAACCAATAAACAGTTCCAGGTATTTGGCCACCCTTCGTATCCTAAAAACATGTATTCCTTTACTCCTAATCCAAATGAGGGAGCAAAAAGTTCAAAGTTATATGGACAGGTTTGTTATGGCTGGGATTTAAGCGGAACACCGGAAGATGTATTAAAGAAAGTTGATAATAAGATTCAATTGAAATGGCTAATGGAAGCTTATAGATTATTCCCGGATAAAGAGAATTTCTTTTTAAAAAATAATTTCTTTCATAAGCTTGCCGGTAATGATATTCTTATGCAACAAATAAAAGATGGTATATCTGAAAAAGACATCCGTGCAAGTTGGGAGCCGAAGCTGAGTGAGTTCAAACAGATCAGAAAGAAATATTTACTTTACGAAGACTTTGAGTAATGATATCAGATTTTATCTATGCGGTTATTGGCTACACTATTCCTGTTTTTTCTTGTAACAAAAATAAGTGCACAGCAAACTTATGAAACTTTCACCCCTGCCAATGGCCTGGTAGATGCGAGGGTTAGTGGTATGGTGCAAGACAAATATGGAAGGCTGATCATTTATACAAGAGAAGGCTTCAGTATTTATGACGGTCAGCGGTTTAAAAACTACCTAACTATTGATAAGGAAGAAATAGGGATAATTACCGGGAGCATTATCTTACCTGACAATACATTATATCTTGTTCGGTTTTCAGGAAGTCCTGTTAAAGTTGAAAAAGACAAAGTGAGTTATGATAAAAAATTTTTGGATTCCGTGAAAGAAATTTCAGCGATTAATAAAATAAATGATAGCACTCACCTGTTACTTACAAACTATGGCACTTATCTTCTTTCAAATACCCGTTTAAAAAAAATAATCAATAAAGATAATCAGAGACCATATGAAATTACCTATTCCAGTTCTGGAGCAATTTATGGCAACAAACTTCTTCTTTATCTCTATAATGAAAAATCAGAACCTGCCCTGGTACTATATGACTTTACGCAAGAGAAAATAACTGACAAAATTGAAAATATCATCCTCAACACAATTGTTCAGGATAAAAAAAATAACATTTATGTCTGTAGCAATAATGAAATTTATATCATTGATCTTTCAAAACTGAATGAGGACAAGATCACATATTCGAAAAGTAATCTTTTGAAGAATGTTCCGGATAAAGGAACTTCCTTCCTCCTCACATTTGACAATGATAATAATCCATGGATTTTATACAGTGGTCAGGGTTGCTATAAAATAAACCGTTTTTCAGGCGAACAAACCCTTTATTCATATGCAAACGGCTTGCTAAAATCAATATCAGGTTTCTTTCAGGATAAAGAAAAGAACTATTGGTTCATGTCTCACGGCAAAGGCCTTCAAAAACTGGTTCAGTCAAATTACCGTGAAGTACAGGAAGTGAATACAAAACAATACAATTCAGGCAGGTTTATGTTTACAATGCCTGATGGCAACTTGTTTATAAACAGATCAGGCAAACAGTTTATTATTGAGGATGAGAAATCATCTGAAATATCCTCAGGAATGGCAGAAGATTCATTATTGTACTGGCAAAATAGACTGTGGCATTTTAAGAACAGGAACACTTTAGAGAGCAGCGGTTTCGTATCAATCCAATTCGGTTTAAAAGAGGACGGATCGCCAATGTCCCTATCCTCCAAAATAAAAACAGACAATAAAGGTAATCTGCTGATAGCCGGTAATGTATTTTATCTTTTAAAAAAAAATGGAGAATATGCCACATTTGAGCTCCCTTATTTTACAGATAATATTGCTACAGATAACAATGGCGATTATTGGGCATTTTGCAGGGCAATTTATAAAACGATTCAAATAAGGGAAATAAATGGACGATTGGTAAAAATAAAAGAATATGACACTCCACTTTTTACACCAAGGTGTGCTGTCCATTGGAATAGGGACACATTCCTTGTTGGGACAAGGAATAACGGGCTATACTTTGCGAAAGTAAAAGAACAGGAAATAGTTCCTGTAGCAACCATTACAAGAGATAGAGGTCTGTCAAATAATTTTGTCCTTGATATGGTTAAAATTGGAATGAATAAACTGGCATTAGGTACTGCTTCGGGTGTTAATATTATTAGTTTTAATAATGATGACACAACTATTCAGAATATTTCATCAGCAATCGACATTTATGATCCAATTTCAAACTTAGCCGTGGATAAGAGTGGAATTTTATATGCACTTAGTGAGACAACTGGACTGCTATATAAGTACTCATCGCAACAGCAAACCAATATTGATTATCAACCCAAAGCTTATATCAATGCCCTGTTTGTAAATCGGCAGAAGATTGACTTATCAAAGAATAAGTTCAGTTTCAATGAAAATAATTTACTTTTTGAAGTTGCTGCACCTTCTTTTATTGACAACAAGAATATCAAGTTCAATTTTTCGCTTGAAGGCAATACAAATATTCATTCAATCAATTCAAACGGAAATCTTGAATTAAATAATCTTAAACCAGGTTCATACGAATTAAAAATAAAAGTGATATTCCCAGGAAAAAATTATCCAGATCAGATAATACGATATTCATTTATTATTAAAAACCCATTTTGGAAAACCTGGTGGTTTCTCATTTTAACTATTGTCACATTATCATTTATTTCATGGATCATTGTAAGGAATTATTATGATCGAAAATTGGAAAAAGCAAAATCATTATTAGAAAAAGAATTAGCCATTGAACAGGAACGAAGTAAAATGGCAAGAGAACTTCATGATGGCCTTGGAAGTATGTTAAGTGGTGTCAAACACTCTTTTTCAGCAATGGCTAACCAGATGCACCTTAATCAAGAGGAGGAAACATTGTTTCATTCAAATATAGAAAAGCTAAATGAAACAATTAAAGAGTTAAGAACAATTTCACATAGTCTTGCTTCAGAAAGTCTTTTAAAGTTTGGATTACAAAATTCTTTACATGATTTCTGCAGAAATTTAAATCTTGCAGGGTTACCTAAAATCAAATTCAGTGCTTTAAATATGGAAGAAGCTCCATTGACAGAGGAACAGACTTTTCATATTTTCCGTATTGCACAAGAGTTACTGACTAATATGGCTAAACATGCAGAAGCAACAGAAGCTATCCTTCAAATAAGTTATAATGCAGGAGTAATTTATTTGACTGCAGAAGATAACGGCAAAGGTTTCAAACCGGATGAAGTAAAAAAGAAAGAAGGACTTGGATTAAAAAATATTGAAAGTCGTGTAAGAATTCTAAAAGGAAAGCTGGATTTTCAATCTGCGCCTTTCAAAGGCACGTCTGTAATGATTGAAATTCCCTGCAAAGGATAAATTCATATCAATTGCATATTTACCGCCATTTTAATAAGTGAAGCAATATTTCTAGCATCAAATTTTGCCAGCAAATTTTTGCGGTGTGTATCCACAGTAGTTACACTAATGAATAGTTTTTGAGCAATCTCATTATTTGTCATCCCTTCTGCAATCAATTCAAGCACTTCTAATTCTCTTCGGGTTAAAACAGGTGTTTCGCCACTACTTGTCTTTTTTAAAGACTGTGCAGCTTCATCGCTCAAGTATTGCTTTCCCTTTATTACAGTTTCAATTCCATCCATCAGCTCATATTGCGTTGCATTTTTCAATACATAGCCAGACGCACCATTATCAAGCATTTTTTGTATAAAACTCAGTTGATTAAAAGTGCTAAGCCCGATAATAAATATTTCAGGATATATTTCCTTCACCTGTTTACATAATTCAATTCCATTTATATCTGGCAGATTAATATCCATCAGGATCACATCCGGATGTTGCTGTTGTAAAAAAGCGAGACAGGAATTCGCCGTAGTAGCATGTCCGACCCATTCAATGGTTCTTTCATTCTGAAGCAATGAACGAATCCCTTCAATTACCATATAATGGTCATCCACTATAAATACTTTTGTTCTCATTTAAACTGACAATTCAATTAATACAGAAGTCCCTTTATTTATTTCAGAACTCACATCGAGTTTGCCTTTCAAAAAATCAACCCGGTTCTGGATATTTACCCAGCCAATTCCACGGGAGCCTTTTAAAATGGAAGTATCAAAGCCATGCCCATCATCTTCTACAGTTACTGAAAGTTGTTCATCAGATTTTGACACCTGCACAATAGCATTTTTTGCTCCTGCATGTTTCATGATGTTATTCAATAATTCCTGCACTATTCTATAGATCGTTATAGCAATGGTCTTATCAATTTCTATATTTTCAAGACCAATTGACTGGTAATTTACTTTTAAAGCACCAGATTGATTTATTTCATTACAAAAATCCATCAAAGCGGTATTGAGGCCAAATTTAACTAAGGCTTCAGGCATCATATTATGAGCTACTCTCCGCATTTCTTTGATTGAACTGTCAAGCATATCCATACTTCGTTCAAAAGCCTGAGCATTCTCAGGCGTCATTACAAGATTTCCTTTCATAGTGTTAAATGAGTATTTAATACCTGATAACATTCCTCCCAATCCATCATGCAGGTCTTTTGCTATCCTCGTTCTTTCCTGCTCCTCTCCTTTCAATACTGCCTCTGTGGCTGTCAGTTGTTGCTGGGTTTCTAATTCTGCTATCCGTTGCTGTTGTAAAAATTGTTTTTGTTTAAAGTTTCTATACCCAAGAAATGATATTACTAAAACAGCCATTATTCCCCCAAGAAGAAGATAATTAGTCGTTCTTTTTTGTTTAATGCTTAGATACTGTACTTTTTTATCAGCTTCCAATTGCAAGATCTCGTTCTGCTTTTTTTCATAATTAAACCGAGCCTGACGGAATTCTATTTGCCTGATATTGTCCTGCTGGTATAATGAATCTTTAATTGCAACAACTGAATCCTTAAAAGCAAATGCCTTATCAAATTCTCCGCTCTGCCGGTAAACTTCTGCATAATTTTCAAAATACATCTGTTTTGAAACACTTGGATAGGAGTAATCAAAATACTTTGCAGAAGAATCCAGGTGAGCAGCTGCCAGTTTTGTCCGCTTCAATTCTGCTTCACAGGCAGATATGTTCAGGTAACAATTTCCAATGTCAGGCGTAGAATTATATTTTTTTGCAAAATTTAAGCAGTTGGTATAATAGCGAATTGCTTCCTCATACATTTTATTGTTATAATAGTACATAGCCGACATAAAATCGGAGGAATAGATGTAATAAAGATTACTTAACTCCCCAGCAAGGTTTTTAGCAGAGTCAAGAAGAGCAAGTCCGCTATTTCCCTTTTTTGCATTTACCAGGTTACCACCGTGAGCATACAATGCATTCATCAATGAAACTTTATCGTTACTTCTGCGGGCAAGATCCAAACCTTTTTTGCTGACATATAAAGCCTCTACATGTTTATTGATAGAGCCATAAGTGATGGACAGATTGCTATAAAGAATAGCCAGGTCATTGCTAAAGGGATCATTGGCCAAATATTGTTCTTCCGCTTTTAAATAATAATATACTGCTGTTTCATAATCATTATTGCTATTATGCAGCAAACCAAGGTTAATATAAGCAGAACCCAATGACAAAGCAGCCCTTTTGTTTTTAGGATAAGAAGAGAATATTTTGATCGCATTTTCAAAATCATTAATTGCTTTCACAGGATTTGCTGAAAGGTCTATTGTAGCTGCTAAAAAAAAAGATTGTCCTTTAAAAAATTCTTTTCCGGTTCGTTCCGCTACACTATCAATTTTCTTTTTGAATATCCAACTCTCAATAGTATCAGCATTTCTGAGCCGGTTTCCCAGCTGTACACACATTCTTACGAACTCTGTGTCATTTTTTTCCGTCATCATCCGGGTTTTTACACTATCAACAAAATCCTTTTGTCCAGCTGCAACAATAGAAGAAAACAATAAAGACATAATGACGAAAGTGTAAATAAGCCTTTTATAAATAAACCTATAATACATAATGAGCAATGCTTTATTTCATTTGGCCGACATGAAAACAATCCACGTCACGATACAAATAAAAAACAATGCAACCCGATTGTTCTCCCCTTTTTCCATGATTTTTTTAATACAATTATAAACTCCCATTTTTAGGGGATGTGTGTTATCACCAGGAGCAGCTACTTTTAGTTTTAAATGACTAAAATGAAAAAAATAATTCTTATACCGGTTTTTTCTCTGATTATACAATTGCTGAATGCACAACCACAACCTCAACAGCCTCCCATACTTCCCAAACATGAAATTGCCAGGCCAACAGTCAAGGCAAAAACATTTCCACCACTTGACCAATATATTTATACAGGAACTTGGAAAGGAGATATGGTTTGGGCAACTTCGGATGCAGGACACTCGGTTGGCATCAAGGAATTAACTTTCTCATTGACTGGTGAAGTAAACTGGCAACTATCAATAAAGGAGATAGTATCTCCAAAACCAGGATCATTCAATGTAGCCGGTAATGATATAAATTTTTCATTTAACTACAGTCCTTATAAATACAATTTTAAAGGTGTGTATAATGATAAGCTTGGTAATATAACCGGCACTTTTACATTAATTAAGTTAAGAATGCTCAACTCCCCGAGCGGTTATACACCCGGAACCATTTCAGGTACATTTTCACTTACAAAAAAATAAATATGAAAAGAATACTATTTATAATATTCCCCGTACTTATTTCAATAAGCAGTATAGGGCAAAAACAAACATATGACGTAACAACTTTTATTTCACCGGCTGGCTGGAAAAAGGAAAATACACAGAATGCAGTGCAATTTTCCAAACAAGACCCAAAAACAAAGAATTATTGTGTGCTTATTGTTATGAAATCAATTCCCGGATTAACTGATGCAAAAGAAAATTTCAATGCCGCCTGGGAAAGTATAGTCGAACCAATGGTTACAATTTCAGGAAAGCCAACTCTGCAACCTTCCGCTAAAGAAAACGGCTGGGAAGCCCAAAGTGGTTTTGCAAACTATACAGATGAAGGGAAAACCGGAATTGCTTTATTAATAACATCTACCGGATTTAATAAAATGGTAAACATAGTTGCTCTTACCAATACGCAGGCTTATGAAAAAGAAATGAGTGCTTTCATTGAATCACTCAGTTTCAAAAAACTTACGACAACAACTACAACTACTAAAACTACTCCACCGCCTGCACCACCTTTAAAACCAGCTGCCAGCAATGTTTCCAACAGTGGATTTGCATTTACTACTACTAATTTTGATGATGGCTGGACCAGTGTTGAAAAAGCTGATTTGGTAGAAGTAACTAAAGGAAACGTAAAAGTATTATTACATTACCCCAAAGCTGGCACTATCTTTCCTGCCGATCCGGAACCATTAACCAATGCTGCTTGGAATATCCTGGTAGCACCCAGGTACAGCAATTTAAAAAATTACAGAACGGCTTATATAGCAACCTATGAAAGACCTTACCTTGGTTTTGGAACCCTGACCGATAATACTACCGGTAAAGAAGTATTCGTCCTGTTATTCAGGAGAGCATCATCCGGTTGGATCGAATTTATTACACCTGATAAAAATACTTTTATACAAACATTCAAATTTGATCCTTACGCAATAAAATGGGACAGTGAAAGTGATCTTATGAATCCCCTGGCCAACATGACTTCTTATAATCGATTTGCCATAGCCCCATCAGATTTCAAAGGCGCATGGACCAGTGATTTTTCAGGTATGCAGCAACTTTATTTTGTAAATACCGGAGAATATGCTGGCATGAGCTTGAATCAATCATCCCAGACATTTGTATTTGGAAACAACAACACTTATAGCTGGAAAATAATAGCCGTAAATGGAACAGTTGGAAATATGAGATAGGAAAAGGAGCAGGAAGTTTCAAAGTATTGAATAACTGGCAGATTTATTTTTCTGATATTGAAGGAAAACCTAAAACTTATCATGCCTATTTTTCTTGTATAAAAGGGGCCAGAATATTTTGGATACTTGACGCCCAATATCCGGGCTCAGGTATATATACAGGTTTTGGAAAACAAAAATGATTATCTGTTATTATATAAATAAGTAAAGCAAGGTTACTTCAAGCCTTACTTTATTTATTTCATGGAATAGAATAAGTAGAAAAATCCTCTTTTTCAGGGATGGTCTTGCCTTGATATGTGTATCATATTTACAGCATAAACTACTACAAGATGAAAAGACTTCTATTAACTACTGTTTTCTTGATTAGTATACAATATTTATATGCTCAGCCCGCAAAAAAACCTACACCACAAAAACAACCTACATCCCAGCAAGACATTAATAAATTGCTTGATGAAGCAATGAAAGAAGAAGGAATGAGCAAAGAGGAACAGGAAGAAATGAAGAAATTGATGAAAGTTGTAATGCCTGCACTTAACGAAGTCAATTCAAAAACAGCTGACTATCCTGAATTCACTAAAAATAGTCTACTGATTCCGAAAAAAGATGTCGCCGGAATTTCTGCAATGAATAAGAAATCACTATCTAAATCAGAGATTGCAGGATATGCAACAGGGCTATATAATAAAATAATTGCTAAAGGTGATGCGTCTGAAATGGCAATTGTTAAAAAAGTTATTTTACAAACACCTAAAGCTGCTGATATCAGCAGTGCTGCAATCCTCGCCATGTTGCAAGGACATCCGCAAGCAGCCCTGGCATTAAGTATAAAAGCAGTTTCAACAGAGCCGGCAAATCTAACCTGGCAAAACAATATGTCATCGTTGCTCACCAGTTATGGTTTTCCGGAATTGGCCATGCCAGTATTAAGAAAATTAAATAATGAGTTACCAGTTAACAGCACAGTTTTAAATAATCTTGGTCATGCGTGGTTGGGATTAGGTGAAACAGACAGTGCCAAAAGATATCTCTCTTTTGCAAGCCGGGCCAACCCACTTCACCCAGAAGCAAAATTGTGCGGAGGACTAATCGAAGAATTGAAAGGCGACCCTATTAAAGCAGGTAAAATCTACGAAGAGGCCATGGAACTCTCTCCCAATCCATTTACTGATCAGTTGATGAAAAATCATAACAAAAAAAGCAATTTACAAAACCTGGATTTTGAGAAAATAAAAAAAATGATTGCTATCTATGAATATTTTCCTCCAAACTGGATGCCTGAAATACCTGTAATGTCAAATAATGTACAAAACTACAATGAAGATAATGCCATAAAATCAAGCTATGCAGAAATGATCAGTGAGTTCAAAACAAAGGTGGAAGAAATGACAGACAAACTAAGCATGGAGTTGGATGATCTGCATAATAAAGGTGAAGATGCATTTGTAAAGGAAATGATGACTGAAACAATGAAGGGACTGAGTTTTATGAGTAAACCGGCCACTATTGTTTTGGGTGTGCTAAGTAGTTATCAGACAAAATTCCAACTCGACCATGCTGAAGAATTGAAAAAAATGATACAATGGAAAGCTAACCTTCTAATCGAAAAACAAAAAAAGATAGATGCTATTTATAAAAAAATAAGTGATAGCAAGGGCACAAGATGTGAAACATATAAACAGGAACTTGATAACCTTGAGAACCAGTTTATGGTTACTGTAAATACCCGATTAAGAAATTACCTGATGAAAACTACAGAAGAAATCAGGCAATGGCTGAATGCATGGTGCACCTGGAACTGGTATGTTTCCGGCAATACAAAAAATTACATTCTGGTACAGGATGTTGGGTTTACTGGATACTTAGCTGATCTCTATGGTGGAATTGTTGACGGCATGGAAATATTGCCGGAACATTGCAATCCAAAAACATATGATGTCAAAAAGCAATTTACAGCACCTGATATCCCCAACTTTACTTGCCCGGCTGTTGTGAGCATTCCTGCCGGACCTGAGTGGCAAAAATTAGTTGCTGCCGCTAAAGATTTCGATGCCAATTCATATGAAATTAAGAAAACAGATAAACCTGTTCCCAATGTTACAGTGGCTACAGGTTCTGGAAAATCTGTTGCACAACCGGGCATGAACCCTTCTTACAAAACTGCAAATGGTGGTATTACCCCCGGAGGCGCTGATGTGGAAGCAGCCATAGATAAAGGATTAATGAATGCTTTCAGAAAAGTAAATGGCAAACCAACAGACCAGCAGGTAAGTGATGCTATTGATAAAGGACTTTCTGACGCCATGAAAAGAGTGCAGGAAAGAAGAAAACAAGGGATTATCGGAGATGATGATGAACTCGTACCTCTTCCCAAATTACCGGACGAAAATGATCCTGTACCGCTGCCAAAACTACTCAAAGATGAATTGACACCACTCGACAGAAAATTATTGACTAAATACAAACTTTATAAAGAACTAATGGATAAAATGCTTACAGCAGACTGCAGTAATGTGAAATCAGCAAAAGATAATCTTAAAGAACAATTGGACAGAATGATGAAAAAAGTGAAGGAATTGGAAGCATTTGAAAATATGATGGATGAAATAAAAAGGCTGGAAAACGAAATTTCGCAGAAAGAAGAATTGAGAAAAAAAATTGAAGAATTCAAAAAAGCTGCTGATGCACTTGACCAGTTTAGTGAAATGAAAGAGTTTTTGAGAAGGGCCGAACAATTGAATAAAGAAATGGAGGCCATGGATGAAAAAAAAGTCTTTAAACAAAAAATGGAGAAAATTATGTCGCTGGTTGAAGAAATGGATGCAATACCTGCTTTGGTTAAAGAAATTCAGACAAACGGGTTGCAGTCTTCCATCAGTAGTGGTTTACAGGCACCAGGCACATTTAATTTACCAAAGTCATTATTTCAATAAAAATTTATAAACAATGAAAAAGATAATTCTGATAATAAACCTTGTAGTTTTTGCAAATCAATTGCAGGCACAGATACTTAATAAAATAAAGCAAAAAGCCGAAAAGGTTGTAACCAAACCTGCTGATAAGCCTACTGATAACCCAGTTGAAAGTTCACAGACGGAAAATTCAGATACTGATACACAAAAAAATAATCAAACTGCAAAGACAAATACAGAAAACCAAAAAAAAGAAACTGTAATTGAGTCTGACTTTATTCCTGGCAATACAGTTTTATATTTTGACAATTTTGAAAAAGAAAAAAATGGCGATACTCCTGCAGTATGGATCACCACAACGTCTGCCGAAGTTACAGGGCTTGACGGATTGACTGGTAAATGGTTAAAACTATTTTCCACAAGTACCAGTCACTTTACCCGTAATAAAAAACAAAGCTGGGGTACAGAATTTACAATCGAGTTTGATCTCATAATGCAAAAAAATGATTATGACCCCCGAATATATTTTGCTTTGATCAATACAAAAGGAAACCTTGTGACTGATGAAAAAATATTACAAAGCAAATATTATTCTGCATATGTAAGTGCTATTCTCGGTGACGGAGGAAGTAAAACAAGGGTATCTCTGTCAAAAGATAATGACATTAACAAATCTGTATCCGATGCTATGTCTGAAAAACTACTTTATACTAACGGAGTACCCGTCCACATAAGTATCTCTGTTCAGGGCAAACGTTTTCGTTTCTGGTGGGGAAATTACAAGGTCTATGACGCACAGATCATAAATCCGCAATATGTACCCAACCAGTTTGGTATTGAGTTTGGCCCGGTGGGTGGCTCAGATTTTTATATTTCCAATATACGTATTGCTAAAGATATTCCTGCTACTCGTTCTGCCATACCTGCCAGTACCAAAAATAATGACAAGCCTGTCCCTGCAGATGAGAATAATACCAACCCGATTAATACAGATGCATCTACCCCACTTACATTAAAACTGCAAAGTAAAGTGTTGAACATTGAACTCCCTTATGCACAAATAATGAAAACAGGAAATAACACTTTTACTTTTTCTGCTGGCAAAGAAGAAGGAAATTATAAAGAAAACTATTTTAAAATCAACTTACAATCTACAGGATCAGTTTTAAAAGCAGAAACCTACAACTTCAAAGAAATAAATGAGAAACAGCCACTGTATGGCACAAAACAATATCCAGAGATTGTTTCAACACAGGCAGTACTTTACTACGGCACAGTAAAAAAGCCTTATATCTATAAATTTTCCCCCATCATTGCCAATGCACCTTATGCTTCATTTGTAAGTGCAGACCTTGAAAGAAAATTACCGGCACCTTCTATAAAAACCAAATTTGTAATTGAAAAAGTAGAGAATGGTAAAGCTAGTGGCTATTTTATTTTTGGCATGATGAACCAGGGGCTCAAACCAGTCACGAAAGGCGATGCCATGACAGAAACATTTACAGATGGTTTTATTGGAGAGGTAAAATGTACTTTCAGTAACATTCCGGTTTACTAAGAACATTTATGAAAAAAATATTAATAACATTTATCATTATTTATTCTGCACAGTTGCATGCCCAGCCATATGACGCCTACAAAGACGAGTACCTCGGCTGGATAAAAGTGTATAAATACAAAGGAGCCTCTAAAACAGTGCAGGTGGAGGAAAAAAAATATTCCATAGCTCAATTATCAATTATTGATTCATTTTTAAACTGGATGCAGGCCAGCTATATTCCAAAAGGGGCCATGGGCGATGTAATAAAGTATTTAAGTCCAAAAACCGGCACTTACAACGAAAATAAATACAACAAAGCCGTGCCGCAAAGCTATGGTGCCAGAGCAATGACTTATAGATTTCTAAAGAAACAAAACGGCAAATGGACACCAGTGAACAACCTTGGATATGGATGGAGCATTGCTGCAAATGAAATACCATTAAGTTACCGCCATCAGGATTTTGAAACAGGTAAAGTTTGTGTATTTACCTTACCGCTTCTTTCAGAGCATGATGGAGAAGAAAAAGCCCTGTATGACCTTTCCAGCCATCCTGTAATCAATAAATATATTCACCAATTATGTATAAAAAGGGGTTCCATTCAACGCATCAACCATGTGATCCTAAGCAAGAATAATATAAACCCATTTGTACAGCTTACAATTGGTGAAGCTTTACAACTGGCGGAAGAAGCCTTACCGGTAAAATTGGCTGAAGAACTAAAAAATATTAAGGCTAACAATATCGGCAGGCCTGCTGAAATTGAAAGGCTATCCGGTTACCAGGAACAGAATTTTGCTAAATGCAGAGAAACACTAATTCTTCTAAAAGAGAAATACAGGAACAGGCTTACCGAACCTGCCTATGGCGGCTATTCTATGCTATCAGACTTAATGAATGGTTATGATTTTTTTACCAAAGCCAAAGTAAATGAAGAGGGCCGCATAGATAAAACAGAACCACTGCTAAGATTAAGACCTGAAATGGAAGCTCTATGCAAAACCGACAAGCCCCAATGGATTATGATAAAATGGTATGGTGGCAGTATCAATGAAGAATCATTTAAGCATATGCATGAGTCCATAATCAACAATGTTAATTTCGATTATATCTATAAATTCTTTTTTGAGCCAGAAAAAGTAAAAGCTATGGCTTATATACCGCGCCGTTCACCAACCTTTGAAGAAGCTGCTACCACAATTGCTCCCTCTCCCGATAAACAAAAATTGAACAACGACGCATCTGTGATTTACTTTGAAGATTTTTCAACTACGCCTGAAGGAAAAATGCCGCAAGGCTGGATAAGTGATCTTAATAGGGAAGGCAAAAAAGTATCTGTTGTTAATGAAGTTGGATTGACATGGGCAAGGCTCAATGGAAACATATTTCAGGTTAGCAAGCTTAATAAAATTTTGCCACAAAATTTTACAGCTAGTTTTGAATTGTTTGTAAGAAAAGGATTTCACTGGGGCACCCCGGCCATAGAGTTTTACATTGCGGGTAAAAAAAAATATGAAGACAATTATGAAAATTATATTATGGCGAAAGTACGACCCGGTTTTGATGAACGGGATGGATGGGCTACTGTAAATATTAAAACGCAGACAAAGTCATTTTTTCCGGGAGAAGTTGCTGTGCCGGGTTTTTCAAATAACAAAGCTATAAATCGCACCACAGTAACTATTAATAAAATTGGCGGACAGGTAACGGTACATATTGGTAATACCAAAGTATTTGATGAAGTTAATACTGCATTGGAAAATGTGTTGCTTGATCATATTTATTTCAAAGAATATAATCAGAACTGGGATGTGGAAGACTATTATATCACTAATATTAAAATAATTAAAAAATGAATATGCGAATTATTTTTCTTTTTGCATTTTTAATTATAGGATTGACTGGGTTTAATCAAAAACAAACTTTTGATATCATAAGCTTTACCGCCCCAAAAGGCTGGGTAAAGCAAACAGGAAAAGACGCTATTCAATTCAGTAGAGAAGATAAAACAAGTGGTGCCTATGCTTTATTTATGCTTTTTAAATCAATGCCCGGAAGTGCTGATGCCAAAACAAATTTTGCTGCCGCATGGGAAACAATTGTAAAAGAAACAGTATCGGTTTCAGGAACACCTGAAATGCAAGAATCATCGTACGAAAACGGGTGGGAGTCTCTCAGCGGCATTGCCCCTTTTGAAAATGAGGGGCAAAAAGGAGTAGCTTTATTAGTTACAGCCAGTAGTGGCAGTAAAATGGTAAATATCCTGCTGCTCACAAATACAAATGCCTATCAAAAAGAAGCAGATGCCTTCATGGAATCAATTACACTGAAAAAAATTGTGGCATCAGTTAATAAGAATAAACCAGCTGAGAAAAAGGTTAGTGAGAATAATACGATTGTAAAGAATGGTGGCTACACTTTTAATACAACCAACTTTGATGACGGATGGGTGAGTATAATAAAAGAAGATTGGGTAGAAGTTTCAAAACCAGGTATCAAAATACTAATACATTATCCAAATAAAAAGGCAGACATACACAATTTTAATAAACTGGATGGCGATAATAATGCCTGGAATGTTTTAGTGGCCCCTCGTTATACTAACATTACAAATTTTTATGAAAGAGGGATACAGGATTATCAGTCCATCACATTTTTAACCGCCGACGCAACTGAAAAGTCTACAAATAAAAAAGTGCATGTGATACTTTTCAAAAAGCATTATGATAAAGGCAATGGCCGTTACATGGAAGTGGTGGCCGACAGCAAAGCAAGATTTGAACAGGAATTTGGCTACAACTATATTAATCGTTCCAGTTGGGACTATATTGAACAAACAAAATCATGGGACAAACTGGCTAATATGCAATGGCGAAATAAATTCTCTGTTGCGGCTAATGACCTCCTTGGCACATGGAGCAGCAGCACTTATGAATCGCTGGCCTATTATTATGTGAACAGTGGTGGTTTTGCCGGTGCCACGGCCACTTCTATAGCTGATGAGTTTACATTTATGCCAGGTAATAAATACCAAAGCGACCATTCCGGAGCATCAGGTGTGGTAGGCAATCAAAAATTTTCAAGGCAAGTTTATAAAGGAAATAGTATCGTTACCAATTGGGCAATCAGTTTATCAAACCGATTTCAAGGTGCCACTGAAAAATATGACTGCTATTTCGAAGCTATAAAAGGTGGGAGGATTTTGATGATGACGGACAGGCTTGGATATTCACTTTCGTTGGTAAAATCAAAATAGTTTTTCTATGAGGACCATAATTAATTTCATAACAATAACGGCGTTACTAATAATATTTCAAGCTTGTAAAACTGTACCAGTAACCGGACGAAAGCAACTAAACCTGGTGCCGGATTTCTTAATAAAAGAAATGGCCTTTACCCAATATGATTCAGTCGTTAAAGCAAGCCCTACCCTTTCTCAATACGATGCAAGGGCTCAAATGGTAACAAGAGTCGGAACCAGGATTCAACAGGCTGTAGAAACTTACATGTTGCAAAACAATATGAGCAAAGAAATCAAAAATTTCAAGTGGGAATTCAATACAATCAATGAAAACATAGTAAATGCCTGGTGTATGCCGGGAGGTAAAGTAGTTGTATACACTGGCCTTTTACCTGTCACACAATCTGAAGAAGGACTGGCCGTTGTTATGGGACATGAAATTGCACATGCCATTGCAAGACATGGCAATGAAAGGATGAGTGAGGCATTACTTGTGGGCCTTGGAGGTCTGGCGTTGCAGGAAGCTCTAAAAGAAAAAAAAGAGGCAACACAACTTATCTTTCTTGGCTTATATGTAGTAGGCTCAAAACTTGCCCTGGAACTGCCTAACAGCCGTATGCAGGAAAGTGAAGCCGACAAACTTGGTCTGATTTTTATGAGTTTGGCGGGTTATAATCCCGAAGAAGCGATACCTTTCTGGCAAAGAATGGCAGCCAATAATAAAGCAGGAAAATTACCGGAGTTTTTATCCACTCATCCAAGTGATGAAACGAGAATTAAAAAATTATCAGAACAGATCCCATCAATCAAATTACAGTACTATAAAAAATAGTTTATGAAAAAGTATTTGTTTATTACCGGGCTTCTCTTTTCTATTAATTGTTTAGCCTTTGATACATGGTGGCATGCAGAATGTACCCGGAAGGCAATGGTAGCTAACGGATTTTCTTCAGATGCTAGACTGGCGACGCAGGTATCAAACTATTTAACAGATATCGAATCAGCCATGCTAACTGTTAACATGATAGGAGTAACGGAAAGAGAAAAAGAAGAAGTATTTGCAATTAATGCCCGTTCTTCATATGAGTTCATGCACTTTGATGCAGTATTTACTACAAAAGATCTTGAATTGAACTGGCAAAATCTTTATAGAAACACAATCAATTCTTTACAAAGATTTAGTAATAACGCAGACGTTAAACCAGGTTTCAGACTAATCGTACTATTAAATATAATAGGAGCTTCCTTGCATGCAGTGCAAGATTTTTATTCTCACTCAAATTGGGTTAACACTTATGTATCATTAAAAAAAACAGTGATACCAACCTGGTATGGAGAAGACAGTTCTTATAGAATGGCATTGCAATTATACACCGGAGCTTATCCTGATGGATCAGCAAAGGGCAAAAAGAATCATGCTGATCTTAATAAAGATTGTTCTAACAGACCATTAAATAAAGAAGCAGTAGAAGTTGCAGAGAGAGCTTCAATAGAATGGGTGAAAATGATTATGGACGCTACTCCGGAACTGCCATGGCCTGAGTTAAAAGCCTATAACATACAAAACAACCTGGTTATGAAAAATTTTCTTATTGACCAGGACGCTAACTTCCTTACATCCAGTTCTATTTTAGGTCCTGATGGCGGGCATCTTGATGGACCTAAACCAGTAAAGTTCATATTCAGTAAAGAAAAAGATATTGATATTGAAAGAAGACTTGCAACAACTGTTTTACTATCAACAATTAGAAAATACTTTACTAATCTTTCCTTAAAAGACAACATTTATAAATTGCCTTCTCCTTACTGGTCCGGATTCCGGGTTTATCTGATAACAACTTTTTTAGCGGAAGGGTTAATGCATAATGGCAAAAAATATACGAAAGCATCTCAATAAGTAACCATACCAACAGTAACTCTGATTGCCCATAAAAAAATTACCTTCGCCGTAATTATGAATACGTACAAAGAGTTGCGAATTATTTTTATGGGCACTCCTGAATTTGCTGTAGCATCATTAGACGCTTTAATAAAAGCAGGTTGCAATATTGTTGGGGTAATTACTGCGCCGGATAAGCCGGGAGGAAGAGGTATGCAACTACAAGAAAGTGCTGTAAAGAAATATGCGATTGAAAACAAGCTGAATATCCTGCAACCAGAGAAATTAAAGAACACGGAATTCTTAGAAGAAATAAAATCATTAAAAGCAGACTTACAAGTAGTGGTTGCCTTCCGCATGTTACCTGAAGTGGTTTGGAATATGCCGCCGATGGGAACGGTCAATCTTCATGGAAGTCTACTACCACAATATCGTGGAGCAGCACCTATTAACTGGGCGGTGATAAATGGTGAAAAAGAAACCGGGGTTACTACGTTTAAACTGAAACATGAAATAGACACCGGCAATATTTTATTGCAAAAAAGTTTTCCTATTGGAGAAAATGAAACAGCAGGTGAAGTACATGATAAGATGAAAGAGATAGGTGCCACACTGTTAGTAAAAACTGTTATAGGGTTAGCTGAAGGCACACTTTCCGAAAAACAGCAATCAAGTATCATAAGTACCGAACAGGAAGTAATACTAAAACATGCACCTAAAATTAATACAGAAACCTGTGTCATTGACTGGAAACAACCTGTTTCAAATATTTATAACCTTATACGGGGACTAAGCCCCTACCCGGCAGCTTTTACAACGCTGAATGAGAAAAAACTTAAGATATTCTCTGCAACAAAAGAAATGAAGAAACCTAATGAAGAAGCCGGTACATTTAGTACTGATGGTAAAAACTATTTGAAATATGCCTGCACAGATGGCTATATCCAATTACAGGAAATTCAATTAGAGGGTAAGAAAAAAATGAGTATCGGAGACTTCCTTAGAGGTTATCGATTCGATCAATAATTTACTTTTACAATAAATTTATCAGTCTCTGTAATTTCCAAAGCAGCTGCTGCTGCATTACTTATACGAACATCTAGTCCGGCATTTTGACGTATACCACTCATTTCACCTAATACTTTCGCATATACAGCTTTATTATTGACTGGGTTTATAACCTTTACGATTGTTCCTGGAGAAACCTTATCCATTAATAAATAATATTTTGCATCCTGCCAGCCGCTGGTTGTTTTAAAAATTCCAGACGTTACTGTCTCATTTTTATCAGCAGGGTTTGATTTAATTTGCTGTATAAAATGATTTTTAAAATATCCCTGATCGGATACCACTGGCTTCACTTCTTCTTTTACAACAGCTGGTTCTGGCTTTTTTACTTCCTCCTTTAATACTGCAGGCTCAGGTTTTTTTTCTTCAGGCTTTACATCTGGCTTTTTCACTTCCTGAACAGCCTCATCCTCGTTTTTTTGTTCCTGGGTATGAAAAATAGATTGCTCTGGGATGGGTTTTCCTGCAATAGTAATGGAAGCCATAGATGGACTTTGTATAAACCCAACGATAATCCTGGTATCAGATTTTACTTCATCAGATGAAAGATTATTCCACCATCTAAGATTTGATTTTAGTACGTTATTATTCTTCTGGCTTATTTTATCAAGACTTTCTTTATTGTCAACCTTATAATAAACCGGGGTTCCTTTGTTACCTTCCTGAATAAAATT